>JARGGE010000074.1 GCA_029210865.1 Trueperaceae bacterium | reverse complement strand
GCGAGAAGACCTTCGCGCTGCGCGTCGAGCACCTGCTGCAGCGCATCCCGTCGCCCGAGTATCGGCACCTGACGATCGAGGCGCTCGAGACCCTTGCCGCGGTCGTCGCGGCCGACGGGGCCTTCCGCGTCGACGGCGACCTGGTGGTGGACGTGCTCGTGGGCCACGCGGTGCGGCGGGCGTGGCTCGACGCCGCGTCCGACGGCGCGCCCGACCCCGTGGCGGCGCGCGCCGCCGCCGCCCGCTACGACGCCGACACCGCCGCGGCCTGGGCGGCCTTCTACGACCTCTCGCCCGACGACGTGGCGCGCTGGTTCGTGGCGGCCTTGCGCGGCCTGACGGACGCCGCAGCCGCCTGACGCCCCTGGGCGTCCGACGCCGCGTGCGGACGGCTCAGCGGCCCTGCAGCACCACGTCCGTCCAACGCTCGATCCAGCCCGCCACCGTCGCCCCGTCCAGCGCGTCGGGCAGTGGCATCAGCTCCTCGGCCCGCGGGACCTCCGCGTACCGGTCGAAGGTCTCCGGCAGCGCCACGCCGGTCCGGACCGGGTAGACGAACATCGAGAGCGGCACGTCCGCCTGGAAGGGCTCCTGCAATAGGAAGTCGATCAGCCGGCGCGCCTCCTCCGGGTTCGCGGCGTTCCGCAGCACACCGGCCGTCTCGACCTGGCGCACGCTGCAGCCGGAACAGCGCAGGTTGAGCGTCGGCGGCGCGTCGGGATCGACGGGCTCCTCGGCGAAGAGCGCCTCGGCGGCCGGGCTGCTGGCGTACGAGAGCACGATGGGCCGGTCGCCGCCGTAGCGGGTGAAGTCGCCGTAGTAGGCGTCGCTCCACCCGGCCCGCACCGCTAGGCCGTTGGCCCGCAGCGCGCCCCACCAGTCGAAGGCGGCGTCGGGGCCCCAGGCGCCGATCGTGCCGAGCAGCAGCGAGAGGCCGGGGCTCGACGTCGCGGGGTCGGTGACCACCGTCAGGTCGGCCCAGCGCGGGTCGGCGAGGTCGGCGAGCGAGCTCGGCACCGGGGCGCCGGTGGCGGCGAACCAGGCGCGGTCGAGGTTGAAGGTCACGAACCCGACGGTGACCGGGGTCGCGAGGTCGTCGTCGGCGATCCGGTAGGCCGGCGCGACCGCGTCGAGCTCCGGGCTCCGGTACGGCTCGAACACGAGGGCGTCGCGGGCGCGCACGAGCAGGCCCTCGTCGACGCCGAACAGGACGTCGGCCACCGGGCGCGCGCGGGTGAGCGCGGCGCGGTTGAGCGCGGCGCCGGCGTCGCCGGCCTGGAGCAGCACCACCTCGATGCCGGTAGCGTCGGTGAAGGCGTCGAGCACGTCGCGCGACACCGCGAAGCTGTCGTGGGTCATGAGCACCACGCGTTGGGCGAGGGCGGGCGTGGCCAGGGCCGCGAGCACGAGCAGCGGCAAGAGGAGTCGGAAGCGCATGGGGGACCGTCCTTCCGTCACCAGGAGGGGCCTGCACGAGCGGTGGGGGAGGGGCCTGCGCGTCACGCTCCCTCCGCCCGCACGACCGGGTTCAGGTTCCGAGGGTGTGTCTCAGCCCGCGCGTCGCGCGGGCACCCCTGGTGACGCCGCCAGTCTACGCGTTGATCGAGGTGGCGGGGGTGGCCCCGACGTCCTCGGGAAGCGGTCGCCGGGGGATGCGCCACGCGGCGACCGCGCCGGTGAGCGCGAACAGGCCCGCAGCGGCCAGGAAGACGACGCCGTAGTCGGTGCCGACCGGTTCCCGGCCCACCACCACCGCGGCGACGAGCGCGCCGCCGACGATGGGCGAGATGGCCCGCGCCGACGAGACGATCGCGTTGTCGAGCCCGTAGACGCTGCCGGACTCGCCGCGCTCGGTGAGCTCGGCGAGCATCGCCGAGATCGCCGGCAGGACGCCACCGATCGTCGCGCCGGTGAGCGCGTACAGCAGCACCAGCTGCCAGGCCGCGTCGACGAAGGCCAGCGGCACGTACACGAGCGCGGTCGCGAAGGCGCCGACGATCAGGATCGGCCGGTGACCGATCCGATCGCCGAGCTTGCCGAGCGCGATCGAGGTGAGCGTGCCGGTCGCCGAGGCAGCGCCGATCGCCAGGCCGGTCACGATGCCCGACGTGGCCGCGCCCGCCATCAGCCCCGTGACGAACAGCGGCAGGAAGGGGACGATCATCGTGCGCCCCAGCCAGGCGGAGAAGCGCACGAGGAAGACCGTCGCGACCCCCGGCGCTCGCAGCACGTGGCCGAAGGCCGCCCCGAGGCCGCCGACGAAGCCGGTGCGCGACCGCGCGACGGGCGTGAAGGACTCGTGGACGAGGGTCGTCACCAGGACGCCCGCGACCAGGAGCAGCAGCGCCGTGAGGACGAAGGCCGCGCGGTACCCGAAGGCGTACTCGAAGAGGCCGCCGAAGACGGGGCCGACCGAGACCCCGGCCCAGAGCGCCGTCTGCATGACGCCCATCGCGTAGCCCATCCGCTCGCGCGGTGCGGTGGAGGCGACGAGCGAGGTGGCGGCCGAGACCACGCCGGTGATGAGCCCCTGGATCAGGCGCAGCGCGACGAGCTCCTCGGAGGAGCGGACGAAGGCCATGAGCAGGATGACCGCGGCGCCGCCGTACATCGCCCGCTCCACCATCGGCTTGCGCCCCCAGCGGTCGGACAGCGCCCCCCAGATCGGCGAGGCGATCGCCATCGCGACGCCCTGGACGCTGAAGACCAGCGTCACCATGAGGAGTACCGGCGCGCCGGAGCGGCTGCCCAGGTGCTCGACGAAGTTCGGGAGGAACGGGAAGATCGTCGAGAAGCCGATCGCCGACAGCAGCTGCGCGGCGAACATGACCCACAGGACCCGGCGCCACGAACTGGGGCTGGGCGGTGGACGACGGCGGCGCACGGTCGGCATCGTACCGCCGGGCGTGCGCCGCGCGTCTCCGGGTCAGTTCTCGACCACGACCACCTTGGTGCCGGCGAGCAGGTCGCCCCAGCGGCGCCCTTCGGGGTCGGTGAGCACGCGGACGACCTCGAGGATCGCCACCGCGAGCCCGGCGATCGCGACGAAGGGCAGCAGCACCCAACCGACGATCGGGACGTACCAGAGCACCTGGGCCAGCGAGCCGATCGTGAGCGGCCAGTTGCGCATGAACGAGGTGCGCAGGTCCATCGGCTGGCCGTCGAGGCGGACGGGGCGCAGCTTCATGATCTTCTTGCCGATCGAGCGCCGGTCCATGAAGTCGTACTCGAGGCCGTCGCGGGCGAGCACGTAGGCGATGCCCACCAAGCCGCCGATCACCGGCACCATGCCGACGGCGTAGACGGCCACGGCGTCGATCAGGTACGCGAGGAAGCGCGCCACCGTGTCGGGTTTGCCGCCGATCGCGGGGCTCGGGGACGGCGACGGCGTCGCGGGCGGGGTGGGCGTGGGGGCGTCCATGCGGGCTCCTTCGCGTGCGGGGGGTCGTGCGCCCATCCTAGGACGCGCGGCGACCGTGGCCGCGTGCAGCGGTCGCGGCGCCCGGGCGGGGGCGCTTAGGATGGGGGCATCATGGCTGCGACCCACGTCTTCTACGTCGTCCCCACCGGTCCCGGCGCCGGCCTCACCTCGGTGACGCTCGGGATGCTGCGCGCGCTCGACCGCGAGGGGCTGCGCGTGCGCTTCTTCAAGCCGATCCGGCAACCCGGCGACGCCGAGGGCCCGGAGCGCTCGACGCACTTCGCGCGCGCGCTCAACGCGCTCGAACCGCCCGAGCCGATGCCCTTCCGCGACGCCGAGGCGCACCTGGCCGCCGGCGACCTCTCCACCCTGCTCGAGCGCATCGTGGGCGCCTTCCAGGGGGTCGCCGAGGGCGCCGAGGTGGTGGTCGTCGAGGGTCTGGTCGCCACCGCCGCGCACCCCGGCCTCGACTCGGTGAACGCCGAGGTCGCGCGCGCCCTCGACGCCGAGATCGTCTTCGTCGGCGCGCTCGGTCAGCAGACCCCCGAGGACTTCAACGACCGGCTCGCGACCGCCGCGCAGCTGTTCGGCGGTCCCTCCGCGCCGAACGTGCTGGGGGTCATCCTCAACCGCTTGAACGAGCCCACCCTCGAGGTGGTCGGAGGCACCCGCACGGGCGCGATCCCGGCCGCACGCACCTTCGACGCCGAAGCGCTGCGGCGTGAGGTCCCGCTCCTGCAGGCGGGGCTCGCGCTCATCGGCGCGGTGCCGTGGCAGCCGCAGTTCGCCGCGCCGCGCGTGCTCGACGTGGCGCGCCACCTGGGGGCGCACACGCTGCACGCTGGTGAGATGGCGACCCGACGCGTCATCGACGTCTCGATGGTCGCGCGGACGCTGCGCCACATGACCCATCGCCTGCGCCCCGACGCCCTGATCGTCACCCCCGGCGATCGCGAGGACGTCCTGGTCGCCGCCTGCATGGCGGCGCTCAACGGCGTGCCCCTGGCAGGCGTCGTCCTCACCGGCGGCATCGAGCCGGAGCCTTCGATCCTCGACCTCTGCCGGCGCGCCTTCGCCACCGGTCTGCCGGTGCTCACGGTCGACACCGACTCGTACGTGACGGCGGCGCGGGCGGCGGCGATCAACCTCGAGGTCGCCGTCGACGACCTCGAGCGCATGGAGCGGGTCATGGACGCGGTCGCCAGCGAGCTCGACGTCGCGTACCTGCGCCGCCGCGTCGACACCGACCGCGAGCCGCGGTTGTCGCCGGCGGCCTTCATGCACCGCCTGGTGGTCCGCGCCCGCGAGGCCGACAAGCGGATCGTGCTGCCCGAAGGGGAGGAGCCGCGCACGATCCGCGCGGCGGCGACGTGCCAGGAGCGCGGCATCGCCCGGTGCGTCCTGCTGGGCCGCCGCGACGAGGTCGAGCGCGTGGCCGAGAGCCAGGGCGTCGTGTTGCCCGAAGGGCTCGAGGTGCTCGAGCCCACCAAGCACCGCCGGGAGCGCTACGTCGTGCCGATGGTCGCGCTGCGTCAGCACAAGGGCCTCGACGCCACGTTGGCGCGCGAACAGCTGCGCGACACGGTCGTGCTGGGGACGATGATGCTGGCGCGGGGCGAGGTCGACGGGCTCGTGTCGGGCGCGATCCACACGACCGCGAACACCGTGCGGCCCGCGCTCCAGCTCATCCGCACCCGCGAGGGCGCGAAGCTGATCAGCTCAATCTTCTTCATGTGCCTGCCGGAGCAGGTCGTCGCCTTCGCCGACTGCGCGATCGTCCCCGATCCCGACGCCGAGGAGCTCGCCGACATCGCGATCCAGACGGCGGCCTCGGCGGCCGCGTTCGGCATCCCGCCGCGGGTGGCGATGCTGTCCTTCAGCACCGGCACCTCGGGCGAGGGCAGCGACGTCGACAAGGTCCGCGAGGCGACCCGCATCGCGCGCGCGCGGGCCCCCGAACTCTTGATCGACGGACCGCTGCAGTACGACGCCGCGACCGTCGCCTCGGTGGCGCGCCAGAAGGCGCCGGACAGCCCGGTCGCCGGGCGCGCGACGGTGCTGATCTTCCCCGACCTGAACACCGGCAACACCACCTACAAGGCGGTGCAGCGCAGCGCCCACGTGGTGGCGGTGGGGCCGATGCTGCAGGGGCTCAACCGGCCGGTCAACGACCTGTCGCGCGGCGCGCTCGTCGACGACATCGTCTACACGATCGCGCTCATCGCGATCCAGGCCGCGGCCGGCTGAAGATTACGCGCCCACGCCGGCGCGTCGGGTAGGCTCGCGGACGGCATGCAGGTCGCCCCGACCACCCTCGAGAAGCTCGCCTTCGACCGCGTCACGGAGGCGCTGGCGGAACGCTGCCAGACGCTCGCCGGCCAAGCGCGGGCGCGTGCGGTGCGCCCCGACCTCGACGCCGCCGGGCGCGACGAGGCGCACGAACGGGTCGACGAGGCGCTCCTCGGTGACGCCATCGCCCTCGGTGGGGTCGAGGACGTGCGCCCGTTGGTCGCCCGGGTGATGGACGGCGGCGTGCTCGACGGCCCCGAGTGCCTCGCGATCGCCTACACGATGGACGCCGCGGCGACCGTCAAGCGCGCGGTGGCGGCCGAGGGCCGCCCGCGCCTGACCGAGCTGGTCGGTCGGATGGGCAGCTTCGACGCGGCGCTGCGGCTGGTGCGCGAGCAGCTCGACGCTCAGGGCGAGGTGCGCGACGACGCGACCCCCAAGCTGCGCGAGATCCGGCGTCGCCTGCACCCCATGCGCGGGCGCATCCGCGAACGCATGGCGCAGCTCCTGCAGCAGTACGCGAGCTTCGTCCAGGACCCGATCGTCACGCTGCGCCGCGACCGCTACGTCATCCCGGTCCGGGCCTCCTCGCAGTCGCGGGTGCCGGGGCTCGTCCTCGACACGTCGGACTCCGGGGCCACGGTCTTCGTCGAGCCGGCCGCGGTGGTGCCGATGAACAACGAGCTGGCGCTGCTCGAGTTCGAGGAACGCGACGAGGTCCGGCGCATCCTGGTGGCGCTGGGCCAGCGGCTCGCTTTCGATCCGGCGCTGGCGGCGACGCTCGAGGCGCTCGCCGAGCTCGATCTGGTCGCCGCCTCCGCGCGGCTCGCGCGCGACTGGCGGCTCGCGCGCCCCGACGTGGCGCCCGAGCACGGCGTGCGGCTGCCCGGGGCGCGCCATCCGCTCATCGAGGCGTGCGTCCCCAACGACGTCGTCCTCGACGAGGACGGTCGCCTGCTCGTGCTCACCGGGCCGAACGCCGGCGGCAAGACCGTGCTCCTCAAGACCCTCGGGCTGGCGGTGCTCATGGCGCACGCCGGCCTCTTCGTCGCGGCGGGCGCCGCCGCGTCTGGCGCCGCCCGCGGTGGCTCGGGGCGTCCGAGCCGGGTCGCGCTCCCGGCGTTCGACGCCGTCCTGACCGACATCGGCGACGAGCAGAGCCTCGAGGCCTCGCTCTCGACGTACGCCGCCCACCTGACGAACCTCAAGCGCATCGTCGAGCACGCCGGCCCGCGGACGCTCGTCCTCATCGACGAGCTCGGCTCCGGGACCGACCCCGACGAGGGGGCCGCGCTGTCGCAGGCGATCCTAGAGGCGGTCCTCGAGCAGCGCGCGTTCGGTGTGGTGACCACCCACCTGGCGCCGCTCAAGGTGTTCGCGACCCAGCGCGACGGCGTCCGCAACGCCGCGATGCGCTTCGACGTCGAGCAGCTGCGGCCGACGTTCGAGCTCGTCGTGGGCCAGCCCGGGCGCTCGTACGCGCTCGCGATCGCCGAGCGCGTCGGCATGGGTGCCGAGCTGCTCGCCCGCGCGGCCGAGGTGCTCGGTCCCGAAGGGGCGCGTCTCGAGCGGCTCCTCGAGACCCTGGAGCGGCAGCGCGAGGCGCTGCAGCACGAGCTCGATGACGCACGCGGGGCGCGCGACGCGGCGGTGGGCGAGGCCGAGGTGCTGCGCCGGCAGATCGAGCGGCTGCGCGCGCAGGAGGCCGCGGTGCTCGAGCAGGCGGCGGCCAAGGCCGACGCCATGCTCCAGGAGACGCTCGAGCGCGCGCGCACGGCGCGGGCCGCGGCCAAGGCCGACCCCGCGCAGCGCGGCAAGGCGGTCGAGGCGATCGCCCAGCTGCGGCGCGAGACGCGCGCGCGGGCGGCGAAGCCGCCCAAGCCGCCGTCCGCGCCAGCGGTGGGCGTGGGCGCCGTGGTCCGGGTCGAGGCGTACGGCGCGGAGGGGCCGGTGGTCGAGGACCGCGGCGACGCGCTGCTCGTGCAGCTCGGCTTGCTGAAGGTCGAGGTGCCCCGTCACGAGGCGGTCCTGGTCCGCGGCGCCGAGCGGCCCAAGGATTCCGCGCCGGTCGCCCCGGGGGCCGGCTTCGAGCGGGAGCTCAACGTCCGCGGCGAGCGGGTCGAGGACGCGCTCGAGCTGGTGCGCACCTTCGTGGAGGAGGCCCACGCGCTCAAGCTCGAGAGCGTGCGGGTGCTGCACGGCAAGGGAACGGGCGCCCTGCGCGACGCGGTGCGCCGCTACCTGCGCGACGACCGACGCGTCGAGCGCTTCGAGGACGCCGTCCCGTACGAGGGTGGCTTCGGCGTCACGGTCGTCTGGTTGCGCGGTTAGCCTGGCGCATGCCCCGACCCCGCGCGATCGTCTTCGACCTCGACGGCACCCTCGTCGACTCCCTGCCCGACATCGTGGGCGCCTTCCAGGACGCGTTCCACGCCTGCGGCCTCGAGGCGCCGGGCGACGAGGATGTGCGCCGGCACGTCGGCCTGCCGCTCGAGGCGATGTACGCCGACTTCGCGCCCGACGGGCGCGTGACCGAGCTCTGCGACGCCTACCGGCGGATCTACCCACAGCGTTTCACGCGCGCCTCGCGCCCCTTCCCGGGGGTTCGCGAGGTGCTCGCTGAGCTGCGCGGCCACGGGTTCCGGCTCGGCGTCGCCACCACCAAGCGGACCGAGATGGCGGTGCGCTTCGTGGCGGCGATGGGGCTCGACGGTGCCCTCGACCACGTCCAGGGCACCGACGGCTTTCCGCACAAGCCCGCGCCCGACGTGGTGCTGCGGTCGCTCGCCGCCCTCGAGGCCGACGGGACGTGGATGGTGGGCGACACGGTGCATGACGTCGAGGCGGGCAAGGCGGCGGGCCTCGCGACCTTCGCCGTGACGTGGGGCACGCACGACGCCGCGACGCTCGCGAGCGCCGCTCCCGACCGTCTGGAAGCGGATCTCGACACGTTGGTGGCGGCCGTGCTCGGGTAGCATCCCGCATGAACCACGTCGAACGGCAGTACGTGATCGACGCCTTGGCGGAGGACGCCTGGCGCATGTTCCGGATCCTGGGCGAGTTCACCCAGGGGTTCGAAGAGATGGCCGACGTCCAGAAGGCGGTGACGATCTTCGGGTCGGCGCGCCAGAAGCCCGGGCATCCCGACTACGACCGCGCCGAGCGGCTCGCCGGCGATCTCGCCGAGCACGGGTACACGGTGGTCACGGGCGGGGGACCGGGGATCATGGAGGCGGGCAACAAGGGGGCGATGGAGGCCGGCGGCCGCAGCATCGGTCTCAATATCGCGCTGCCCCACGAGCAGGCGCCCAACCCGTACCAGACCGACAGCGTCAACTTCCGCTACTTCTTCGTGCGCAAGGTCATGCTGGTCAAGTACTCGACCGCCTTCGTGGTGTTCCCGGGCGGCTTCGGCACGATCGACGAGCTGTTCGAGGCGCTGACCCTGGTCCAGACGAAGAAGATCAAGCCCTTCCCGGTCTTCCTGGTGGGGGTCGACTACTGGCGGGGCCTCATCCAGTGGCTGCAGGGTGCGGCGGTGCGCGCGGGGACGATCGCCGAGCACGACCTGCACCTCTTCAAGGTGGTCGACGACGTCTCGGGGATCCCGGACGAGATCGAGGCCTACTACGCCAACGAGCATCACGCGGGGTTCAACCTGCCTTGGTGAGCGCGACGAAGGAGCGCTCACCAAGGCAGGCCCTGCCTTGGTGAGCCCCGGGAAGGGGTTGGCGCCGCGCTGGTGACCGCGCGCCGGTTCGGGGCGTCCCGGGGGCCGGCGCGATCCGCCGGCAGGGAACTTGACACGAGAACGCTCAGGTTTTATCCTTTGGGGCGATGAAGGGGTGCGCTGGGCGCGCCCCGTGAAACCTGGAGGTACCCATGGCCATCGTCCGAACCGCCCGCCCGTACCCGCTCGCGCGCGTCTCCGCCCCCGACGAGTTCTTCGACGGCTTCGAGCGCTTGTTCGAGGACTTCCTGCCGACCCGTTCCGACGCGCCGGTCGCGATGGACCTCTACGAGACCGACGAGGCGCTCGTCCTCGAGCTCGGCGTCCCCGGACTGACCGCCGAGGCCATCGACGTCTCGGTCGAAGGGCGTCAGCTGACCGTGCGGGCCGAACTGCCCGCCGCCCCCACCGACGAGGCGCGCCGCTACTGGGTGCGCACGCTGCCCCGCGGGGCCTTCACG
>JARGGE010000073.1 GCA_029210865.1 Trueperaceae bacterium | reverse complement strand
GGTCGTCCGGTGTGGCGGCCCCGCCCACCCAGCGGGCGAGCTCCCCCTTCAGGTCGTCGAGGCCGGCGCCCGTCGCGGCCGAGACCGCCGGCGCCTCGTCGTAGCGGGTGGCGAGCTCGACCAGCGCCTGCGGGTCGGCGGCGTCGGCCTTGTTGAGCACCACCCGGCGCGGGCGCTCGACCTTCAGGTCGTCCAGGATGCGGTCGACCGCCGCGACGCGGTCCGGTGCCCCGGGCGCGGCGGCGTCGACGACGTGCAGCAGCAGGTCGGCGTCGTGGAGCTCCTCGAGGGTGGCGCGGAAGGCGTTCACCAGCTCGTCCGGCAGGTCGCGGATGAAGCCCACCGTGTCGGTGTAGACGACCTTGCCGCCCCAGGCGCCGAGGCCGGGCAGCCAGCCCTCGCGGGTGGTGGGGCGCAGGGTGGCGAACAGCGCGTTGCGTGCGAGCGCGTCGCTCTTGGCCAGCGCGTTGAAGAGCGTGCTCTTGCCGGCGTTCGTGTAGCCCACGAGCGCGATCACCGGGACCGGGCCGGCGGTGCGCCCCTTGCGGGTCTCAACGCGCCGCTTGGCGATCGCGTCGACGGCCTCCTCGAGCTGGGTGATGCGCGCGCGGATGCGGCGGCGGTCGACCTCGAGCTTCGTCTCGCCCGGCCCGCGCGTGCCGATGCCGCCGCCCAAGCGCGACATCGCCTTGCCGCGGCCGGCGAGCCGCGGCAGCTGGTACTGCAGCTGCGCCAGCTCGACCTGCACCTGCGCCTCGCGCCCCTTGGCGTTCTGCGCGAAGATGTCGAGGATCACCTGGGTGCGGTCGAGCACCTTGAGGTTCGTCGCCTTGTCGAGCTCGCGCGTCTGGGCGGGGGTGAGCTCGCGGTCGAAGACGAGCAGGTCGGCGTTCTCGTGGTAGGCGGCCGAGACGAGGTCGTCGAGCTTCCCGCGCCCGACCACCGTCTTGGTGTCGACGCCGCCGCGCCGCTGCAGGCTGCGCGCGGCCACGGTGCCGCCGGCGCTGCGGACCAGCTCGGCCAGCTCGTCGAGGCGGTCGTTGGCGGCGACCTCGCCCTCGCCGGTGTCGATGCCCACGAGCACCGCGCGCTCCTCGGAGCCGCGGCGCACGTCGCGCGCCTGCCAGGAGCGCGCGAGCTCCTCCTCGAGGGCCGCGATGCGCTGCAGCGCGTCGTCGCGCTCGAGGTCGCGGACGGTGCCGGGCGCGTCGATCAGCCAGTCCTCCTCGTCGGCGGTGGGCGGCGCCACCATCGCGAGGTGCGCCGCGCCCAGGACCACGTCGCCGCGCTCGTTCAGGGCGACGTCGACGGCGGCGATCAGGTCGAGCCGGTGGAGGAAGAGCGAGGTGAGGTCGGCGCTCGAGAGCCCACCCGGTTTGAGGTGGACGTGCACGAGCCGCAGGCCGCGCAAGCGCGCCTCGGCCTCGCCGGCGGTGGGGGGGAGCGGCGTGTCGGCGGCGTCGCCGGCGGCGACCGTGGTCACGCGCCCGCGGCGGTCGATCAGCACCGAGACCGGGCGCGCGATCTCGAGGGCGAGCTCGCCCATCGCCCGTGCCAACTCGGCGGTCGCCGCTCGTTCGGGGGGCACGCGACGCCGGTAGAGGTTCGAGAGCCGTTTGATCTGGTTGGCCTTGAGGCCGGAGAGCTTGCCATGGACCTTGTCGATGCGCCCACGCTAGCACGCGCGCTGCGGCTCCGAGGACGCCCGCGGCACGTGGTAGCTTCCGTGGGTGACGCGCCTCGCACGCTTCCTGGTGCCGCTGCTGTGCGTGGCCCTCGCCTCGGGGGCGGCGTTCGCGCAGGCGACGGCCGGCACGGTCGCGGCCCGGCTCGACGGCGCCTGGACGCTCGTCGCCGCCGACGACCTCGCCCGCGCCCTCGGGGCGACCTCCTCGGACGACGGCCGCGCCCTGACGCTGCGCGCGCCCACCGGCGTGCTCACCGCGTTCGACGGCGACGCGGACGCGCTCTGGCTCCCCACCGGCGGCAGCGAGCCCGCGATCGTCGCCGCCGCGCTGCCGGTGGTGCTGGCCTGGGCGCTCGGGGCCGGTGCCACCTGGTTCCTGCTCGAGCCCGAGGGGCGCCTCGAGGTGTTCGGCACGCTCGCGGCCGCGACCGCGGTGGCGGCGCTGGTGGGGATGCTGGTCGCCGCGATCGGTGCCCGCGGCGTCGCCCGCGACGTCGTGCAGCTGCGCGACGAGGCCCGGCGGGTGGCCATGGGCGAGCTCACCGCCCCGGTGACCACGCGCCGCGACGACGAGCTCGGCGAGATCGCCGGGTCGCTCGAGCGCACCCGCCTGAGCCTGCAAGAGGGGCTCGAGCGGCTGCGCAAGCGCGCCCGCTCCTAGCGCCGCTCGTAGCGGGGCCGGGCACGGCCGCCCGCTCCGACCGCCCACGCCTCGCCGTTCGCGGCAAGGCGCGCGCCGTCAGGGCATCGGGTGGCGGCGCGCGAGCGCGACCACATCGGCCTTCACGGTCGCCGGGTCCTCGCCGCCCAACGCGCGGTGGATCAGCGTCGCCACGTCGGCCATCTCGGCGGTCGTGAAGCCGCGGGTGGTCAGCGCCGGGGTGCCGAGGCGGACGCCCGAAGTGATCCAGGGCTTCTTGTCGTCGAAGGGCACCATCGACTTCGACACCGTCACGTGCACCGGGTCGAGCAGGTCGACGGCCTTCTTGCCGGTCAGCCCCTTCGGGCGCAGGTCGACGAGCAGCAGGTGGTTGTCGGTGCCGCCCGAGACGATGCGGTAACCGCGGTCGGCGAGCGCGTCGGCGAGCGCCCATGCGTTGTCGATGACGGTCTGCTGGTAGGCCTTGAACGACGGCCGCAGCGCCTCGCGGAACGCGACCGCCTTGGCGGCGATCGCGTGCATGAGCGGCCCCCCCTGGGTGCCGGGGAAGATCGCGCGGTCGACCTTGGCCGCGACCTCGGGGTCGTCGGCGAGGATCAACCCCGAGCGCGGCCCGCGCAGCGTCTTGTGGGTGGTGGTGGTCACCACGTGCGCGTGCGGCAGCGGGCTGGGGTGCAGCCCGGCGGCGATCAGCCCGGCGATGTGGGCGACGTCGGCGAGCAGCACCGCGCCGACCTCGTCGGCCACCTCGCGGAAGGCGGCGAAGTCGATGATCCGGCTGTAGGCGGACGCGCCCGCGATGATCATCCGCGGCCGGTGCTCGCGCGCGAGCCGGCGCACCTCCTCCAGGTCGATCCGCTCGGTGTCGGCGCGCACCGGGTAGCCGACCACGTGGTAGCGCTGCCCCGAGAAGTTCACCGGCGAGCCGTGCGTCAGGTGGCCACCGTGGGCGAGGTCCATGCCCAACACGGTGTCGCCCGGCTCGAGGAGCGCGTGGTAGACGGCCAGGTTGGCGGAGCTTCCCGAGTGCGGCTGGACGTTCGCCCAAGCGGCGCCGAAGAGCCGCTTGGCGCGCTCGATCGCGAGCCGCTCGACCTCGTCGACCACCTCGCAGCCGCCGTAGTAGCGCTTGCCGGGGTAGCCCTCGGCGTACTTGTTCGTGAGCACCGTGCCCGTCGCCGCGCGCACGGCCGCGGACGCGAAGTTCTCGGAGGCGATCAGTTCGAGGCCGTCGCGCTGGCGTTCGGCTTCGCGGTCGACGAGGGCGAACAGCTCGGGGTCGACGGCGCGCACCGCCTCGGGGATCGCGGGGATGGGGTCCATGGCGGGCAATGTACCGCGGGACCCGTCGCGCCCGCGGCGCCCGCGGCGCTCGCTGCGGTCGCGCGCAGGCGGGCACCCGCGCCGCCCGTTCCCGCCGCCGGCGGTACGCTGGTGCATGGAACCCATCAGGTTCGGCACCACCGGTCTGCAGGTCTCGCCCTTGTGCCTCGGGATGATGAGCTACGGCGACCCGTCGTGGCGCAGCTGGGTGCTCGAGGAGTCGGCCGCCGAGCCGTTCGTGCTGGCGGCGCTCGACGCGGGGATCAACTTCTTCGACACCGCCAACGTCTACTCGCAAGGCCGCTCCGAGCAGATCACCGGGGCGCTGCTCGCGCGCCACGCGCGGCGCGAGGAGGTGGTCATCGCCACCAAGGTCCACGGGCGCATGGGCGACGGTCCCAACCGCCAGGGGCTCTCGCGCAAGCACGTCTTCGACGAGGTCACCGCCTCGCTGCGGCGCCTGGGCACCGACTACATCGACCTGTACCAGGTCCACCGCTTCGACCCCGACACGCCGCTCGAGGAGACGCTCGAGGCGCTCCACGACGTCGTCAAGGCGGGCTGGGTGCGCTACCTGGGCGCGTCGACCATGGCCGCGTGGCAGCTCGCCAAGGCGTTGGGCATCAGCGCCGGCCGCGGCTGGCAGGGCTTCGTGAGCATGCAGGACCACTACAACCTGCTCGACCGCGAGACCGAGCGCGAGATGATGCCGCTCTGCCGCGACGCCGGCCTGGCGACGATCCCGTGGAGCCCGCTGGCGCGCGGCTACCTGACCCGGCGCCCCGAGGCGACGCACGCGACCACCCGCGGCGCCGACGAGCCGATCGCCGAGCGGCTGTACGCGGTGCCCTGGCGCGACGCGGTGGTGAACGCGGTCTGCGACGTCGCCGACGAGCGCGGCGTGGCGCCGGCGCAGGTCGCGCTGGCCTGGGTGGCGTCGCGGCCGGGCGTCACCGCTCCCATCGTCGGGGCCACCAAGCCGCACCACCTGACCGACGCGATCGCGGCGATCGAGCTCGAGCTGTCCGCCGAGGAGGTCGCGCGCCTCGAGGCGCCCTACGGGGCGCGGCCGCTGGGGCCGTCGGCGCCCGTGCTCTGACGGCGGGCGCGCGCCCCGCTCACACCAGCGTGTCGATCGCCCCGTCGATCGTCGGGTCCTCGAAAGCGAAGCCCGCTTCGAGCAGCCGCGCCGGCACCACCCGCTGCGAGGCGAGCAGCAGCGCGTCGGCGACGCCGCCCAGCACGAGGCGCAGCGCGAAGGCCGGCGCGGGCAGCCAGACCGGCCGCCGGAGCGCCCGGGCGGCCGCGCGGGTGACGTCGATCTGGCGCGCGGGCTCGGGGGCGGTCAGGTTGACGACGCCGGCCACCTCGTCGTGCGCGACGAGCCAAGCGAACGCGCGGCCCACGTCGCGGCCCGACACCCAGGGCATCCACTGCCGCCCCGAGCCCAGCGGGCCGCCGGCGAAGAGCTTGACCGGCAGGAGCAGCTTGCGCCAGGCCTCCGCCTCGTGGTCGAAGACCACCCCCAGGCGCACGACGACCAGGCGGCTGCGCTCGGCGGCGGGCTGCGCCGCGGCCTCCCAGGCGGTGCCGGTGCTCACGAGCGGGAAGCTGGAGGCCCCGGGCGGCGACGCCTCGGTGAGCACCTCGTCGCCCCGGTCGCCGTAGAGGCCGACCGCCGAGCCCTGCAACCAGACGCGGGGCGCGGTGCCGGCGCGCGCCGCCGCGGTGACGAGCGTCTGGGTGGCGTCGACGCGGCTGCCGAGCACGCGCGCGCGGTGGGGCTCGTCGAGGCGCCCCGCCGCGATCGACGAGCCGGCCAGGTTGAGGAGCGCCGTGGCGCCGTCGAGCACCTCGGCGAGGCGGTCGAGGGCGGCCTCGTCGCCGCGGCGGGCCGCCGCCGGGTCCCAGACCACCGGCGCGACGCCCTTGGGCCAGGCGCCGTCGTCGCGGCGCGTCAGCACCGTGACCGACCCAAGGGGGCGCAGCGCGTCGATCGCGCGTTGGCCGACGACGCCCCCGGCGCCGGCGATGACGAACTGCGAGGAAGCCATGACCTCGGTGTACCGCACCGCGTGTGTGCTTACGATGTGCGGCAGCACGGTCTGCCGCCGTGGCGCGCGACGGGGCGAGACGCCCCGGGGCGCGGTCGAGCGAGAGGGCGCCCGGGTTCGCCGGGCGACGGGCCGATCGGTAGGGGTGTGCGCCCCGCACGTAGGTGGTTCTCCCACACGCGTGTCGGGTGTATGGACCGACCGCCCAGGGCATTTGCCCTCCCGTACGCTCGCCTACCAGCCGTCGACGTCGCTCCTTCAAGCGGTGTCGGCGCGCCTTTCCGTAGGAGGCTTCACGTGGACGATCGAAAGGCCGACGCGCCGGCGAACGACCGGCACCCCCCGACCGGGACCCCGCCGGACACCGAGGTGCGCCCGCTGGGCGCCCTGGCGATCACCGGGTTCCTGGTGGTGGTCATCCTCGGGCTGTGGTTCGGGATGTACGCCCTGAACGTCGTGAGGAACTGAGCCGTGGACCCCAGACAACACGACCAGATCGCCAAGTGGGAGCGGCGTTGGATCGCCGCATCCGGCCTGATGTCGCTCATGTTCGTCATCCTGATCGCCTACTCGTTGGCGACCGAGGGCGTCAACATCGCCCAGTCGGCCTCCCGGGGGACGCCGCAGCAGCTGCTCGAGCAGCCGATCTTCGCCCAGCCCGGCGTGCGCGCCACCGGACCCAACGCCTATGAAGTGAGCCTCGTGGGGCAGGCCTTCAACTGGACGCCCGAGACCGTGCGGGTGCCCGTGGGCGCCGAGATCACCTTCTACCTGACCGCGCGCGACGTCATCCACGGCTGGCAGGTCGAGAACACCAACCTGAACGTCGAGGTGATCCCCGGCGAGGTCTCGCGGCTCATCGCCACCTTCGACGACGTCGGCCGCTACCGGGTCAGCTGCAACGAGTACTGCGGCATCGGGCACCAGAACATGATCGGTTGGATCGAGGTCGTTCCCGCCTCGCAGCTGGTGCAGGCGGAGGGCGGCGCCGCCGAGGACGTCGCCGCCGACGGGACGGTCGACGGCGCGGCGGTGTACGCCAGCAACTGCGCGTCGTGCCACGGGGCGTCCGGCGCCGGCATCGCCGGCGCCTTCCCGCCGCTCGCCGGCCACGTGCCCGACCTGCTCGCGCGCGACGGCGGGCGCACGTACCTGGTCAACGCGCTGCTCTACGGCCTCCAGGGCGCGATCGTCGTCGACGGTACGAACTACAACGGGGTCATGCCGGCGTGGGGCAACCTGAGCGATGCGCAGATCGCGGCGGTCCTGAACCACGTGACTACGCTCGACGGCAGCGACGACCCAGCCTTCGCCGCCGAGGAGATCGCCGCCGAGCGCGGCCAGGGGCGCGCGGCCGCCGACGTGCTGGCACTGCGCCAGCAGCTGGCGATCCCATGAGCCGCGTCCGCCCGACCGCTTTCGCGCCCAGCCCCCTCGTCCTCGCCATTTTCGGAGGCCCCGCATGGCCGTGACCACCGCCACCGGCGTGCGCGCGCACGCCGTCGACACCTTCGGGCCCGCCAAGCGGGTCTCGCTCGCCTACATCGTCACGGCGCTCCTCGCCCTGCTCGTCGGCGGCGCGCTCGGCCCCTTCCAGGCCTTCAACTATGGCGGCATCGACCTCTACGGGCTGCTGCCGTTCCTGCAGTCCTACTACCAGGGCCTCACGCTCCACGGCGTCCTGAACGCGCTCGTGTTCACCACCTTCTTCAACGCCGGGCTGCTCTTCTACCTGCCGGTCCGCGACCTGAACGCCAAGCCGGCGATGACCTGGATGTGGGGCTCGTACGGGATCGGCGTCGCCGGGCTCGTGATCGCCGGCATCGGCATCATCGGCAACACGAGCAGCGTCCTGTACACCTTCTACCCGCCGCTCTACGGGCACTGGAGCTTCTACACGGGCCTCGCGCTGGTCGTGGTCTCGAGCCTGATGGTGGGCGCCGAGGTCATCCGCTTGCGGCTGGTGTGGCGCAAGGCCAACCCCGACCAGGCGACGCCGCTGGTGACCTACATGAGCGTCGTCCTCTGGATGATGTGGATGCTCGCGTCGGTGGGCATCGTCGTGTCGGTGGTGGGCTTCCTGATCCCCTGGTCGTTCGGCCTGCGCGAAGGCGTCGACCCGCTGCTGGCGCGCACGCTGTTCTGGTACACCGGCCACCCGATCGTCTACTTCTGGCTGCTGCCGGCCTACGTGAGCTGGTACGCGCTGGTGCCCAAGCAGGCCGGCGGCGAGCTCGCCTCCGACCCCCTGGGGCGCCTGGCGTTCCTGATGTTCCTGCTCTTCAGCGTGCCGGTCGGCTTCCACCACCAGTTCACCGACCCCGGCATCCCGGCGGGCTGGAAGATGGTCCACAGCATGCTGACGATGTTCGTCGGCATCCCCAGCATGCTCACCGCCTTCACGATCGCCGCCTCGCTCGAGATCGCCGGCCGCCGTCGCGGCGGCAAGGGCGTGCTCGGCTGGCTCGGCGCGCTCCCCTGGAAGAACGCCTCGTTCACCGCGCAGATCCTGGCGATGTTCGCCTTCATCTTCGGCGGCGCCGGCGGGATCGTGAACGCCAGCTTCAACCTCAACATGCTGGTGCACAACACCGCCTGGATCCCCGGACACTTCCACCTGACGGTGGGCACCGCGGTGACGCTCACGTTCTTCGGCATCACCTTCTGGCTGCTCCCGCACCTGACCAAGAAGCCGCTCTTCCGTCCGCGGCTGGCGCTGTGGGCGGCGTGGACCTGGTTCGTCGGGATGATGATCTTCGCCATCGGGATGCACTGGCAGGGGCTGCTGGCGGTGCCGCGGCGCGCCTACATCAGCAACCTGCCGGCGGCGCTCGCCGAGGGGTACGCGAACGCGCAGGTGCCCATGGCGGTCACCGCCGTGTCGGGCGTCGTGCTCACCTTCGCGCTGATCTTCTACTTCACGGTCGTCTTCGGCACGCTCTTCTCCCGCAAGACGCTCGCCGACGCCGACGTGCCCGAGATCCCGTGGTCGAGCGCGCGCAACCTCAAGAGCGTGGGGCTGATCAAGTTCATGGACCAGCTGAACGTCTGGATGGGGCTCGCGATCTTCCTGGTCCTCGTCGCCTACGGGCCGTCGCTCGTCAGCATGCTGCTCAACCAGGTGCCGGTGCCGGGCTTCAAGCTGTGGTGATGAGGGGAGGGATCTCGTGATCCTCGCGTTGACGTTGACCTCGGTCCTGACCGGCCTGCTCGGCACGGCGCTCATGGTGGCGATCCTGCAGATGCCGCTGCTGTGGGGCGGCAAGCCCTACGACACGCTCGGCGCGCTGGGGGCGGTCTTCACCCGCACCCTCGACGGGCGCTCGCGCGCCATCGGCGCGCTGTTCCTGACCGCCGGCGGCATCGCCTTCGCCGCCGTGTACGGCTGGGTGACGCTCATGTTCCTGACGGGCACCTTCCAGGGCGCCGACTACGTGGTGCTGCCCGACTTCCCGACGCAGATCGACCTCTTCTACCCGCTGCTCGGGCTCGTCGGCGGCTTCGGGCACGGCATGTTCGCCGCGCTGATCACCACCTTCGTGGTCACCGACTACCACCCGATCGAGGAGATGCGCGACCCCTTCGGGCTGGTGCGCAGCTTCATGGTCGGCCACACCGTCTTCGGCCTGACCGTCATGTTCTTCCAGCACCAGCTGCTGCAGTTCTTCGTCTGACGCGGCGTTCGCCGCCGCGCAGCGGCGCCTCGCGCCGCGACCGCACGCCGCGGGCCCCCCCGGGGCCCGCGGCGTCACGCGTCCAGGAGCGCCTTGACCATCCGCATGGGCACGAAGGCGGTGAGCGTCATGGCACCCGGGCCGAGGCCGCCGACGAGCACCATCGCGGCCGCCTTGCGGTAGGCGACCTGCAGGCCGTCGGCGTCGCCGGTGAGCCACCAGGCGGCGAGCTCGCCCAGCCACGGCTCGTGCCCGACCACCACCGCGGTGCGCTCGCCCGGGCCCAGCGCCGCGGCGATCGCCGCCGAGGCGGCCTCGGGGTCGCCGGCGGCGAGCGCGTCGAGGTACGCCACCGGCGCGGGTGGGTCGCCGCGCAGGGCTTCGGCGGTGACCAACGACAACTCCAAGACGACGTCCTGCTCCAGAGTCGCCTCCCCGCCGGCAGAGCCCCGACTGCCGCCTCCCCCTCCGTGCCCGGCGTCCACAACTACCCGCCGCCGATCCCGGCC
>JARGGE010000072.1 GCA_029210865.1 Trueperaceae bacterium | reverse complement strand
GGGCCGAGCCCGTGGGACTCCAGCTCCAACCGCACCACCACCAGCTCCGGGCCCGCGCTGCCGAACAGCCCGCCGAGCAGGCCGCCCGAGCTGCCGCCCACGTCGAAGGACGCGCCGCGGCGCACCTTGCCGTCGACCATCAGGAGCGGCATCCAGGAAGCGCCGTCGAGCAGGTTCGCGACCGTGCCGCCGACGCCCTCCCGGTCCGGCTGGAGGTAGAACCACAGCTCGCTGCCGGCCGCGTCGGCCGCGTCGAAGCGCTCCTCGAGCACGGTGGTCTCGACGAGGACGCCCTCGTCGTCGAGGGCTTGCACCCACACGTGGTCGCGGACGAGCGCGGCGCGGTCGGCTTCGGCGCCACCGCCCCGTCGGTCGCCGAGCGCGTCGATCAGCAGGGCATGATCGCGCCGGGCACGGTCGCCGATCCGCCCCACGTCCACGGCCCGCACCTCGGCCATCGGCGGGTCGTCAAGCGGGGCGCGCGCGCCGCTCGGCGCCGCAGTGAGCAGGGCGGCGACGACGGCGTCGTCCAGCGTGCCGAAGGCGAAGCGCACGTCGTAGTCGCTAGCTTGCGCCAGCGCATGCAGCAGCAGCGCCTGGTCCTAGGCGTTTCCGGCGCGCGCGGCGAGCGTCCCCTGCGCGCCCCGGAGGACGCCGGGGTACGGGTCGAGGGCGACGTGGTCGCGGACGAAGGCGTGCATGGCCGGCAGGTCGAACGCCAGCTCGAGGGCGAGCGCCTCGACCTCCCAGGCGGCGGGCGGCAGGCGGTCGGCTTGCGCCAACGCTGCGTCCTCGATGGTGCCCACGTCGATGACGCCGGCAGGCGGCTGCGGCGCGTCGCGCACCTCGGTGGCGGGCGCCGACCCGGTGGTCGGGAGTGCCAGCGACGCGGACTGGGCGAGCGCGAGCGGACCCAGGAAGACGACGGCGCACGCGAGCGAGCGAACCCAAGCGGAACAGATCATGAGCGACCTCCCGACCTCGTGGCGCAACCGTAGCGGCGGGATCTCGACCTCAGCCTGCTCGTCGACACGCTGCCGATGGCGCGCGCCGCGCTGAGGCCGCTGCTCGCCCAGGCGATCGCGACGACCCGAGACGCCTGGCGGGGCAGCGTCGAGCTCGACCTGGTGGCCGTCTTCGACGCCCGCGGCTGCGGTCTCGGCTGCTTCGACGCGGAGACCTGGGGCGAGGACGAGGTCTGCCCGTTCGGCAGCGGCGGCGACTGCTTCGGCGCCTACAAGGTGCAGCGGGGGTTCGACGGCTTCGTGGAGAACGCCGGCATCGAGGTGCGGCGGATGCAGCCGAGCGTGGCGGTGTGGAGGTGGGACGCGACCGGCTGAGCGTGCCCGGAACCTCCGCCGTGATCAGCCTTCCGGGTACGCTTCGGTCCATGGTGCGGACGGTGATCACGCTGACCATCGCGGAGCACGCGGCCGCCAAGCGCGAGGCGGGACGCCTGGGCATCTCCCTGGCGGAGCTGCTGCGCCGGTCGCTGCGGAACGTCCTGCCGGTCGACCAAGCGCGGCCTGGATGCGGTTCGCCGGGTTGGTCGCGTCTGGGGACGCGATGGCGAGCCAGGGCATCGATGAGCTCGTCTACGGCCACCTGTCGCCGTATCGTTGACGCATGAGGCCGACGCTCGACGAGATCCGCAGAAGCGTCGCGGCGCCCATGGCGCGGCGCGGCGTCGTGCGGGCCGGCGTCTTCGGGTCGTTCGCGCGTGGCGAGGCGACCGACTCGAGCGACGTCGACTTCCTCGTGGAGTTCGAGGAGGGTCGGACGCTTCTCGATCTGTCTGGATTGCGCTTGGACCTCTGCGACGTGCTTGGTCGCGAGGTCGACGTGGCGACGCCGGGCTCGCTGCACCCGGGATTGCGGGAGCGGGTCCTACGTGAGGTCGTGTCGATCCTGTGAGCCGAAGCGTCGACATCCTGCTCGGCGAGATCCTCATGGCCATCGACCTGCTCCGGCAGTACACCGCGGGCATGGACTTCGCGTCGTTCGCCACGAACGTGGAGAAGCAGGACTCGGTCGTCCGACGACTCGAGATCATCGGTGAGGCGGTCAAGGGCATCCCGATCGAGGTGCGGGCGGCGTACCCCAAGGTGCCGTGGCGCGACATCGCCGGTGCGCGGGACGTCCTGGTGCACGAGTACTTCCGCGTCGATCTCGCGATGGCATGGAACATGGTCCAGAAAGACCTTCCGGTTCTCGAGACTCAGGTGCTCCGGATGCTCGACGAACTCGAACCGCCAACAGCCTGAGGTTCGCGGGTCCGTCGGAGCCGGCGTGGAGGCGGGGCGCGACCGCCTAGGCGTGCGGCGGCCAGCCACCGTGATCACGGCTCCGGGTACGCGTCGGTCCAGGCTACGGACGCAGCTGAGGTTGACGGCCGAGGAGCACGCGGCGCGTCTGGGGCACGCTCGCGGTGCGCTCGGCCGTCTCGTTCTCCCCGCTGCTCCTCGTCGCGCTCTGGTACCCGCCGCTGCTCGGCCGCTCCGAGCCGGTGGCCGCATCGTCCGCCTGGTGGCTCTGGTTCGTGATGGCGGCGAACGTCGCGTCGATCGCGCTGATGGCGCGCTTCGCCCGGCACGAAGGGCTGAGCCTGCGCGACGTCTTCTCCGACGGCCGCATCGGCGGGACGGCCTCGCCTGGGCGGGCGTCTTCCTCGTCGGCACGGGCGTGGTTGCCTTGCCGCTCGGCGTGCTCCTCGCCACGCTCCCGTCGGGGAACGCCAACCAACCCAACGAACGGCTGTTCCAGCCGTGGCCGCTCATCGCGGTCGACCCGCGCCCGTTGCTGATCGAGGTCGAGCGCCCCTCATGTTGTGGTGCGTCCAGGACGCAGTTCTTCGTTCGGGTGCGACACGTACGAGGCTGCCCCGCGCCGCTCCGGGACGGGCGCGCCGCCGAACCAGCGTCCTCGCTGCGCTCGAGAGCGACACGTCACCGAACCGGTGTGCCGAGTCGCAACACGCCGACCGAAGCGCGTCACGAACGCGAGTCACCCGTGGTGGGTCGGGCCGGTGCGCGCTTGGGGCTGGGTCGTTCGCTGGCGCTGAGCGGGTGCGGATAGACGGTGGCAGATTCGACGCCATCGTGGCGTCGTACCGCGCGCACGGCGTGAAGCGACGCGACCGGCTCGTTGCGGCGGCTACCGAGTCGCCCGAACCCGATCGGAGTGACGTCGAAGCCGCTTCCTGCCGAAGTCGGCGCACCCTCCGGCAGGCTCCTGGGCACCCGGCCGCGAGGACGTAGGATGCGCACGGATGAGGGTTGCGGTGTTCGGCGCGACAGGCGGAACCGGTATCGAGCTCGTCGAACAGGGGCTCGAGCGAGGACATTCGGTCACCGCGTTCGTTCGGGATCCGGCACGGTTGCCCACGGGTGGCGATGCCCTCACGATCATCACCGGAGACATCCATGACTCGGCCGATGTCGCTCGATGCGTCCAGGGGCAGGATGCGGTGCTGTGCGCGTTGGGTGCGAGGGATCTGAAGAAGACGACGATCCGCGCGACCGGTACCGCCAAGATCATCGACGGCATGAAGCAGGAGGGCGTCAAGCGGCTCATCGTCGTGTCGGCGATGGGTGTTGGCGCGAGCTGGAACTCCCTCCCGCTCGGCAGTCGGCTGCTGTTCGCCACCTTCTTGAGTAGTGCGCGAGCGGATCACGAAGCCCAGGAGGCGGCCGTGATGAACAGCGGTCTGGATTGGACGATCGTTCGCCCCAGCGGGTTGGTGGATACGCCGGGTACGGGTGTCTACGGTGTCGGAGAGGAAATCCGTGCCAAGACGTCCAGGATCCCGCGTGCCGACGTGGCCGCCATGATCCTGGACGAGTTGGCGGCGGGGAGGCTGCTCGGCAAGGCGGTCACGATCACCAACTGACCATCGCGCACGGCGTGAAGCGACTCGACCGGCTCGGTTCGGCGGGTCCGAGGATCAGCTCGCCGGAGCGGGCAGGAGAGCGTTGGTAGGGCTCGCGCCTTGGGGCGCTTCGCAAGAACGACGCGGGGCGTGAGCAGTGGGTCAGCGGACGCCTTCCGGTCCGAGTTGCTCACCGCACCTCCACCCGCACCCGCGCCCCCCTCCCCTCCGCATCCACCACCGACACCGTCACGAACCCCGGCCCGGGTAGCTCTAGCCGCGACTCCCGCTCGTAGCTCCCCACCACCACCGGCGCCCCGTCCGCGAACCAGGTGAAGGGCGCCGTCCCGCGCTCGACCCGCGCCGGCACGCCCCCAGGCAGCGGCACCAGCGCGGAACCGTCCGGCGGGAACGTGAGCCGCGGCGCGTCCTCGACCACCACCGTGCGCGCGCCGAACTGCCGCAGCGGCTCGGGCAGCGCGGCGTTCGAGGCCACCTCGAGCACCCCGGGCGGCGCCGGCGGCAGCGCGACGGTCCCGCCCAGCCGCGCGAAGACCTCGAACAGCACCGGCGCCGCGACCTCGACGCCGTACATGCCGGGCACCGGCGTGCCGTCGGCGCGCCCGACCCAGACGCCCACGACGTGCGCGCCGTCGAACCCGAGCGCCAGCGCGTCGCGGTGGCCGCTGGAGGTGCCGGTCTTGAAGGCAAGCGGTGCGTCGGGCGACCCGGCGGGGCGGGGGGCCTCGGCGAGGACGTCCGCGACGTGCCAGGCCGCTTCGGGCGTCATCAAGCGCGAGCCAGCGGGCAGGCCCGAGCCTCCGGGCACGACCGACAGCCCCCGCGCCTCCCCACCCCGCGCGATCGCCGCGTACAGCTGCACCAGCCCCTCCAGGCTCACGCCCACCCCGCCCAGCGCCACCGCCAGCCCCGGCGCGTCGCCCGGAACGACGGCCTCGACGCCGGCCTGGCGCATCGCGGCGAGCAGCCGGGCCGGCCCGAGCGCCTCGGTGAGCGCCACCACCGGCAGGTTGAGCGAGGCCTGCAGCGCTTCGCGGGCGGTGACCGGGCCGCGGAAGACGCCGTCGAAGTTCTGCGGCGCGTAGCCGCCGTAGTCCTCGGGGCGGTCGTTCAGGAGCGTCTCGGGGTGGGCGAGGCCGTCGGAGAAGGCGAGGCCGTAGACGAGCGGCTTCAGGGTCGACCCGGGGGAGCGGAGCGCCTGGGTCATGTCGACGAAGCCGCGGCGCGCGTCGCTGGTGTCGTCGGCTGAGCCGACGCTGGCGAGGATGGCGCCCGAGTCGGGGTCGGCGACCAGCAGCGCGAGCGTCGCGGGTGCGGGCAGGTCGACGAGCGCGCTGGTGGCCAGCGCCTCGAGGGCGGCCTGTAGCTCGGCGTCGAGGGTGGTGCGGTGGACCGGGACGTCGGGGTGGGCAGCGCGCAGCCGATCCGCGACGTGGGGGGCGCTGGTGGGGAAGGGGCGACGGGTGGTGGGCAGCGCTTCGCGCGTCGCGGCGGCGGCCGCCTCCTCGGTGATCACGCCCGCGGCGGCGGCGCGCGCCAGCACCCGGTCGCGCGCTTCGCGGGCGGCCTCGGGGTGTTCGTCCGGCATGCGGGTGGTGGGCGCTTGGGGCAGCGCGACCAGCAGCGCGGCCTCGGCCTCGGTGAGGCGCTCGGGCTCTTCGCCGAACCACGCGATGCTGCCCGCGCGCACCCCCTCGAGGTTGCCGCCCATGGGGGCGAGCTGCAGGTAGAGCGCCAGGATCTGCTCCTTGGAGCGCACGCGCTCGAGCGCCAGCGCCACGCGCATCTGGCGGAGCTTGCCGCGCCACGTGCCGGTGGCGCCATCCTCGAGCAATCGAGCGACCTGCATCGTCAGGGTCGAGCCGCCGGCGACCCGGCGACCGTAGCGGACCGACAGGAAGCCGGCGCGCGCGAGCGCCCACGGGTCAACGCCGGCGTGGCGGTAGAAGCGGTGGTCCTCGTAGGCGAGCAGCATCGCCAGGTAGCCGGGGTCGACCCGCGCGGGGTCGACCGCCAACCGCCAGCGCCCGTCCGCGACGGTGAAGGCGCGCAGCAGCCGGCCGTCGCGCGCGAGCACCTCCACCGAGGTCTCGACCTCGAGCGGCGGCAGCTCGGTGGCGGCGACCCAGCGGTCCAGCGCCACCATCGCGGCGGCCAGCAGCACCGCCAGGACGAGCAGCGACCACGCCGCGCGCCGCCAGGCCCTCATCGCTGGGTCTTCATCGCCGCGTCCTCATCGCCACGCCCTCATGGCCGGATCGTGAGCCGCCCCGTCTCGCCGATCGCCCGGTTCGCCGGCCGGTAGAGGTCCTCGACGAGCGGCGCCGCGTAGTGGAAGGTGCCGGGCGAGACCGCGCGCACGAAGTAGGCGAGGACCAGCGGCTCGTCGGACCGCCAGTCGACGGCGGCCAGGAAGCGGTCGGCGCGCGCCTCGAAGGACTCGGCGGCGCCGTGCACGCCCAGCCCGTCGAGCGCGCGCACGTCGCCGGCGCGGAGCAGGTTGGCGTTGTCGATCTCGAAGCCGGCGGGGAGCGGGTCGTCGACCATCAGGCGGCCGCCGGGGACGCCGCGGTCGGGGCGCACCTCCAGCACCACCACCAGCCGGTCGCCGATGCGCACGTCCCCGAGGTCGGTGGGTTCGCCCTCTGGCGTGTAGTGCGTGCGGGTGATGGCGTAGGCGGTGCCGCCGGCGGGGGGCGCCACCTCGGGCACCCCGAAGGTGGTGAGGGTGACCGCCACGGGGGCGTCGCCGTCGTTGCGGAGCACCCGTGGGGTGCCGTCGTAGCGGAGGAGGGCGTCGCCCGCCACCGGCTCGCCGTCGAGCACCAGCCCGCTGGCTTCGGCGGTCAGCGCGGCCGCGGCGTGGAGTTGCCAGGCAGCCTCCTGCGTGGAGAGCCGGTCGACCGGGCCGCCAGCGGCGACCTGCGCGGCCAGCGCCGCGCGGTCGACGACGCCGCTGCCGGCCTCGATGGCGAGGGCCAGGATCGCGGCGCGGTCGCGCTGGTCGGTGCCGTAGTCGGCGCGCCAGCCGCCCTCGTCGGTGCCGGCGCGGGCCAGGACGAGCGCCTGGTCGAACATCGCGTCGGCCCGCGTGCGCTCGCCGTAGGCGGCCAGCGCGGCGCCCAGCTGGGCGGCGGCCATGGGGGTGTCGAAGGCGTCCTGGAGGGTGTCGGCGTAGTAGCGCAGGTCGCCGATCGCCGCCTCGCCGGCGCGCGCGAGCACGTACAGCGCGTAGGCGTAGCCGGCGGCGCCGTCCTGCATGGTGCCCGCTTGGGCGACCTGGTTGCGCAGGTGGTCGAGCGCCATCCGCAGCGCGGGGGCCGGGACGCTGGCGCCGGCGGCTTCGGCGCGCAGCAGCACGTCGGTGGCGTAGGCGCTGAGCCACAGGTCCCAGCCGCCGGCCGACCACAACCCGAAGCTGCCGTCGCGCCCCTGGCGGGTGAGCATCCGGTCGACGCCGTCCTGGAGCCAGGCGCGGGCGTCCGCGCCGCTCGCGAGGCCCAGGCGGGCGACGGCGTCGGGCGCGAGGAGCAGCGGCTGCAGGCTCGAGGCGATCTGCTCGGTGCAGCCGTAGGGGTAGCCGGTGAGGCGCAGGACCAGCCCCGGCACGTCGAGCGCGGCGCCCGCGCCGGCGGCGAGGGTGGCGCGCTCGGTGCCGGCCCGGAAGCCGGCGACGGCGTCGGTACCCAGCTCGAAGGACTCGCCGGGGGCGAGCTCGAAGCGCTCGGAGCGCGCGGTCACGGGGTCGGTGTGCTGCACCGTCAGGCGCAGCTCTCGCATCATGAACTCGCCGTCGGGCGTGGTGAGCGTGACGCGGTAGGTGTGGTCGCCCAGGTCGGTGGGGCGCAGCGGCACGTCGACCACCGCGCGGCCGCCGTCGTCAAGGTCCACGCTGGCGGGCACGTCGCCGACGCCGTGCCCGTCGACGCTCAGCGCCATGGCGCCGGTGGCGCCGGTCACGTGGGTCAGTTCGATCCGCAGGCGGCTCTCGTCGCCGGGGGTGAGGAAGCGCGGCAGGCTCGCCTGCACCACCACCGGGTCGCGCACGAGCACGTCCGCCACCGCGTCGCCGACGGCGGCGTCGGTCCAGACGACCGCCATCAGCCGCAGGGTGCCGGCGAAGGGGGGGAGGTCGAAGGCCACCTCGGCGCGGCCGCCCGTCACCTCGACGGGGCCGGAGAAGAGCGCGACGATCGCCTCGGCGGGCGCCGGGCCGGCCGCCTCTTCGCTGGCGTCGGCGGCGCCGCCCGAGCGCACCTCGCCCATGGCGCCGGCGCGCGCGTCGATCAGCCGGCCGTAGAGGTCGCGGATGGCGACGCCCAGCTGGCGTTGGCCGAAGTAGTGGCCGGTGGGGTCGGGTGCCTCGAAGCCGGTGAGGTTCAGGACCCCCAGGTCGACGGCGGCGACGGTCGCGTACGCGGTGCCGTCGGGCGCGCCGGCGACCTCGAGCGCCACGTCCAGCGGGGTGCCGGAGCGGGTCTCGGTGGGGGCGACGAGCGTGGCCTGCAGCGCGCGCTCGCCTGGTTCGACGGCGGCGTGCGCGAGGCCGAGGGTGCGCGCGGGCACGTGCTCGGGGCCGTCGCTCGGACGGATCAGGCTGGCGGTGACGTAGGCGCTGGCGCCCCAGTCCGCGGTGACGGGGAGCTCGACGGTGGTGGGGCCGTCCACGGCGACCAGGCGCACGTCGACCACGCGGTCCGTCAGCACGGTGACGAGCGCCATCCCCGGCTCCTCGGGGACCAGCCGCAGGCGCGCGGTGTCGCCGGGGGTGTAGCGCTCGGCGTCGAGCGACACCTCGAGGCGATCGGGGGTCTCGCGGGTGGCGTCGACGGCGGTCCAGCCGGCGGCGAAGGTCGTCGAGGCGCTCGCCACCCAGCTGGGGCCCTCGTAGGTGGCGCGCAGCTCGTAGCGCCCCCACTCGACGGGCACCGTGACCCGCGCGGGGCCGTCGGCCACCAGCACGACGCCCTCGCCGACGCGTTGCCGCTCGGTCACGGGCTCCCAGTACCAGCGCCCGTCGACGGCGTACCACTGGTAGCGCGTCTCGACGCGGTCGACCTGCCACCGGACGGCACCGGCGGTCGCGGTGCCGTCGGGGTCGACGAGCACCAGGTCGAAGCTGGCCTCGGCGTTCTCGGGCAGCGGGCCGTCGAAGCCTGGGCGGATGCCCACCACCGGCGCGATCGGGCGCAGCGTGCGCGCTAGGGTTCGCTCCACGGGGCGCGAGGCGCCGTCGATGAGCGTCGCGGTGACGGTGAGCGCGTACGGGCGGGCGTCCAGGTCGAGACGGTCGAGCGGTAGGCGGGTGGTGAGCCGCCCGTCGGCGTCGGTGCGCAGGTCGGCCGCGAAGGGGAAGCGCTGCGCGTCGACGCGCTGATCGTGGCGACCGAAGGCGTAGCCGGCCCAGCCCGGGAGCGTCTCGGTCGGTTCGACGGCGACGTCGCCCGTGAGCGTGAGGCCCGCGGCGGGGGCGCCGAAGAGGTAGCGGGCGTCCACTTCCAGCGGGGGCGCGGCGAACGGCGCGACGAGCCCGTCCGGCAGCGTCAGCGCCACGTCGACCCGCTCGGGCAGGAAGTCCTCGACCAGCACCGTCTGGGTCGCGAGCGGCGGGGCCTCGGGGTCGGCGTAGGCCGCGATCCGCCAGACCCCGCGCGGCACGCCGCCGGCGAGCGGCAGCGCCACGACGAAGCCGCCGGCGCCGGTCTCGGAGGCGAGGACGCGGGCGTGCTCGACGCCGTCCGGGCGCAGCAGCCGCACGGTGAGCGGGAGACCGGCGATGGCCCGCGCCTGCGGGTCGCGCACGAGCACGGTGGCGTGGATCGTCTCGCCAGGGCGGTAGGCGCCGCGGTCGGGGGTCAAGAAGACGTCGATGGGGCCGGGGGCGGGGCGGCCGGCCACGCCCCGGTCGGAGAGGTCGAACTCGGTCTCCTCGAGCGACAGCACCGCCACCCAGTGCCGCAGGAACAGCGCCGCCGAGACAACCGCCACCAGCGCCGCCATCAGCCGCAGTTCGGGGTCGCGGAACG
>JARGGE010000071.1 GCA_029210865.1 Trueperaceae bacterium | reverse complement strand
GGTGAAGTACATCGACCCGACCTCGACGCTGCCTTCAATGAGCGGGGCGTAGCAGCGCCCAGCGCAGGCCCTCGGGCGGGCGGAACCAGTAGCGCTTGGCCTCCGGCGTGTCGCCCCGGAGCAGCTCCGTGGAGCGCCACTCGTAGCGGCTGAGCTTCACGTCGAGCTCGCGGCGCGCGGCCTCGATGAGCTTCTCGGGGTGGTTCACGCCGTTGAGGGCGCGGACCTCCGCGGCGCGCACGGCCTGCTGGCGCTCCATCAGCTCGGCGTAGGCGGCGCCCTGCTGCGGCGTCACGCTGCCCTCGAGGTATGCGCCGTCCTCGCGGCGGCCGGTTGGGTGCCGGCCGGCGGAGACGGTCGTCGTCAGGTCGAGCAGGAGGTCGAGCTCGGCCTCGGCGCTCGCGAGCACCCGGCGGTAGGTGGCCTCGTCGATCCCTCGCGCGCCGTCGGGATCGACGAGCACGCAGAACGCCGGGGCGCCGTAGGTCGCGACGGGCTCGCGGGCGACGAGCACCTGGCGGCGCTGCACCTGGCCGGCGACGAGCTCGAGCTCGTCCTCGAGGAACACGACCACGACCTCGCCCGAGGCGAAGTGGGCGTCGACGTCGGGCGAGGTGAAGCGCGTGCGCGCGTGGGCGAGCACCAGCGTCGGCTGGCGCTGGGCCTTGCGGGCGAGGAGGAACGCGGTCGGCGCGGCGCCGTTGAGGTTCGTGCACAGCAGCACGTCGCGCTCCTGCCCGAGCCACGCCGCGCGGCCGAGGCGGTGGGCGCAGGGGAAGACCTCGTCGCGCAGGTTGGCCGGCCCGCGCACGCGGAAGAGCTCGGCGACGCGGGCGACGAGCCGCTGCCGCGACGTGGTCCAGGTGGCCACGTCCTCGGCGGTGAGCCGGACGGCGTCGCAGCAGTGCTCGGGGCCCGGCGGCACGGCGACGAACGGGAACGCGGGGTCGCTCATGTTCTCGATGACGTCGCGGGGGCACGCGCTCCCGAGGCGCGGGCACGGGTAGTGCGCGGCGCGCGGGCCGGGCACGAGGAGGCCCGCCGCGATCAGGTCGTCGGTGACCTGCGCGCCGAAGCGGGCGTCGAGCTCGCGGCGGGTGCCGGCGGGGAGCTGCCCGCCCTGGAGCGCGCGGAGGAAGGCGTCCATCGGCACCTCACCCCAGCGCCCGCTGGTAGGTCACGCGGGTCTGGGGGTGGCGGAGGAACCCGCGCGCGAAGAGGAACTCGCGCACGACCGCGTCGTAGGTGCGGCGGTCGTAGGTGAGCTTGTTGGGCGGCGCGATCTCGACGACCTTCGGCCGCCCCTCGTGGATCGGGAAGAGCGCGAGCTTGGCCTTCCGCACGGTGCGGTCGCGCTTGAGCAGATCGGGCACGTCCTCGAGGTACACGTCGCCGAGGTCGTTGGCCGACCAGGTCAGGCGGTCGCGGGGTGAGTCGATCGCCTCGAGCACCACCTCGCGGAGGGCAACGGCGCGCAGCGCTGGCAGCCCTTCGACCGAGAGCGCCGCGCGCGGGTCGTCGAGCAGCACGCCGCAGTCGAGCACCGCGTGCGGCTCGAAGTGATCGTCGCGGCCGAAGAAGACCTTGCCGATCGCCGCCCGGTAGAAGTCGTGCTCGGCGGCGTACTGCGCGTTGATCGAGAGCCGGCCCGTGGCCTTGTCAAAGACGACCGTGTCCTGCTTGTCGGGCACAAGGCTCAGCCGGTCGCGGCTCGACGCGGAGGTGATCACCGAGAGGTTCCGCGGCGGCTGGCCGTGGATGATGACGAACGAGACCTCGTCGCTCGACTCGCTCACGCGCACGTCGACGTAGTCGCTGCGGTTGCGGCTCGCGAACCAGCGGCGCAGCTGCTCCATCAGCAGGACGCGCTTCGCCTGGGTCTCGGCGCCCTCGAGCGGCCGGTGGGCGTCGGGGTGGAAGTCGACGAAGCGCCGCGCCTCCTGCGACTGCACGCGCGCGTGGGTGGCCATGAAGACGTCGGCGTGCTCGAGGTAGAGGCGGAACGCGAGATCCTCGGGGCTCACGTCGCCGCTCTCGCCGAAGAGGTTGAGCTGGCGCTCGCCGGCGAGGTTCAGCGCGGCCTCGTGGCCCTGCTCGCTCGCGAGGTCGGCGACGTCGAGGAAGGCCTGCTGGAGCGCGCCGGGCATCGTCGGGTCGACGACGCAGAGCACCCGGTGCAGCTCGCCGACCCAGGCGTGGTCGAGCTCGACGCCGTCGAGGCTCACGCCGCGGCCGGCGAGGTAGCCCTCGTAGGGGCGCAGGAACCGGACGAGCAGCTCGGGCGAGACGCGCTCGAGCAGCGAGAGGCGGACCAGGTTCTTGATGAGGGGCGCGGACGACTGCATCGGGACCCCCTCACGGGTAGTCCCGCCGCAGCCCGATCACCTTCCCCTGCACCTGGACGCGCTCGATCGGGAGCGTCACGGGTGCATGCGCCGGGTTCTCGGGCTGCAGCGTCACGGTTGGACCATGGTGACGCCACCGCTTGATGGTCGCCCCCTCCTCGTCGACGAGCGCCAGCACGATCTCGCCGTCGTCGGCGGTGTGCTGCTGGCGGATGATGGCGAGATCGCCATCGAGGATCCCCGCGCCGGTCATGCTGTCGCCGCGGACGCGCAGAGCGAAGACCGCCTGGCCCTCGCGCACGCCGGCGACGGTCACCCAGCCCTCGATGTTCTCCTGGGCGAGCAGCGGGGCGCCGGCCGCCACGTCGCCGACGATCGGGATCCGCCGCTCGGCCTCGCCGGACACCACGGTCGTCGGGCGCCACGAGCGGCCCTGGCCCTCGATGTGGACCAGCGCGCCCTTGCGCTTGAGCGCCATCAGGTGCTCGTGGGTGGTCGACTTCTGCAGCCCGAGCCGCGTGGCAATCTCGGCGACCGAGGGCGCCACGCCCTGGGCGCGCCAGTGCCGTTCGATCACGTCGAGAACGGCGCTCTGTTTGTCGGTCAGCTCATCGGTCACGGGTGCCTCCGCCGAAGTCGATCGATCTATCGGATCCACGACACCCGGTCAAGCGTTCGGGTGCTCGGGCGTTCAGTTGCCGATCCGGAGCCGGAGGCGTTCCCCCGGAACGCCCGGGAACGCCCCGTGGAACGCGTCCAGATGACCGGAAAGCCAAGCCGAGACGGGCACTTGGCGATCGGTGGAACGCGGGAACGCCTCTCTACGAGGATGGCACACCGTGCGAGCGCACCGGAGCGCGCGTCACGGCGCCGCCTCGTCCGGAGCTGCGTGTCTCGTGTGTACCTCTAGAAATTCTGACGTTCCCAGCGTTACACGGCTCGTAAACGCACGATTCGACTCCACTTCGGTGGAACATTCGGGCCGTTCCCGAGGCGTTCCACCGCGTTCCCCCGCGGCCGCCGGCGCGTTCCACCGGCGCCCTCGGCGCCCGGCGCGTCGTCCCGCGGCCCCGACCTGGGCGGCTCTATCCGGTCGAGGACCTTCGACCCGGAGCCGCCGATGCGATCGAACCCAGCCCCGCTCTCCCCCGCCGACCGCCGGACGCTCGCCGCCGACCTGCTCGCGCGCCGGCTCCTCGAGCTCGCGTCGCGGGGGATCCTGCTCGAGGTCGTCGAGGCCGAGCCCGCCCTCGCGGGGGTGACCATCCCGGCGCCCGCGCCCCAGCCCGCAGAGGCGACCGATGGGCCTCGCTGACCGCTTCGCGCGTCCCGGCGAGCCCGCGCCCGCCGCTACCCCACCGGAGATCACCTGCCCGCGCTACGACCCGGTCCCGGGCACCAAGCGCTGCAAGCACTACCTGAAGGGCGGTGCGTGCTCGCTGCCCGACGAGTTCATGTGCGTCGAGTGGCTCAAGGCGAACGGCCACCACGTAGCGCCTCCGCTGCCGCCGCTCGACCCGGTCGAGGCCACACCCCCGAGCGAGCCAAGACCCGCACAGCCGAGCTCGCAGCCGACGAAGCCGCGAATGGACCGGACCGAGCGCGACCTCTTCGGCGCGCCCGTGCGATCTCGACCGACGGCGAGGTCCGCCCGCGAGCCCGAGCCGACGTCGCCGGAGCGGTCGCGGCCCGAGCTCGACCCGCGGGACGTCCCGGTGGTCCGCAACCTGAGCGACGAGGACATCGCGTCGTTCAAGGCGCTGAACGTCGAGGTCTGCCTCGCGACGGAGGACTGCGGCCAGATCTGGCTCGTGCCCGAGTACACGGGCCGCACGGACCGCAAAGAGATCAGCGCCCGCGACGCCGCGACGCTCGCCGCCGTCTGCTCGGCGTTCCCCGGCGCGCGCGTGACGAGCTTCGAGAAGACGCCCGCGGACGAGCCCAGGTAGCCCTGTCCCAGAGGCCGCCCGCGGCCGGCTCTACCTCGGTGGCAGCCCACGCCCACCGCACCGAGGAAGGCCATGGCGTTCAAGAACCAGCACCTCTCGTACTCGCGGCTCTCTCGCTTCGAGCAGTGCCCGCTGAGCTTCAAGCTCCACTACATCGACAAGCGCCAGGCCGAGCCCGGCGTGCCGCTGCGCTTCGGCAAGGCCGTGCACGCCGTCCTCGAGACGCTGCTGCGCGAGCACATGGAGCAGGAGCGCGAGGGGGCGCTCTCCGAGGAGCGCGCGGTCACGCTGTGGCAGGAGGCCTGGGCGGCGGGCGAGCTCTCTGGCCTCGCCGTGTTCGAGGAGGGGCTCGCCCTCCTGCGCTCCTACGTGCGCCGCCAGGGCCACGTCGATCACCAGGACGTGCTCGCGATCGAGAAGCGCTTCGAGCTGGAGGTCGGGCCGTTCACGGTGCTCGGCTTCATCGACCGGGTCGACCGCGTCGACGACGAGACCGTCGAGGTCATCGACTACAAGACCAACCGCCTGCTCTTCACCCGCGAGGAGGTGGACTCGAGCCTGCAGATGTCGCTCTACCACCTGGCCGCGCGGCAGCTCTGGCCGTGGGCGAAGAAGGTGCGCCTCACCTTCGACATGCTCCGCCACGACCTGCGCATGACGACCGAGCGCGACGAGGAGCAGCTCGCCGCCGCCGTCGCCTACGTCGAGACGATGGGCCGCATGACCGAGGAGGCGCGCGAGTTCCCGGCGCGGCTCAACGCCAACTGCGTCTACTGCGACCACCGCCAGGACTGCCCCGCCTACGCAGCGGCGCTGCAGGGCCAGCGCTCGGTGATCTGCGAGGACCTGGGCGACCTCGAGCTCGTCGCCCGCGAGCGCGAGGAGGTCGCGCGGCTCTCGAAGATCCTCTACGCGCGCAAGCAGGAGCTCGAGGACGTGCTCAAGGCCCACCTCGACGCCCACGACGAGCTGGTGCTCGCCGGCGTGCGCTACCGGATGTTCAACGCCGCCTCGAAGAGCTACCCGCTCGAGCGCACCCTCGAGGTGCTCGCGCGGGCCACGGGCGACGAGCGCGAGCAGCTCGTGGGCCGCCTCGCGTCCATCGACAACAAGGCCGTCGACGGGCTGCTGAAGGACCTCGCCAAGACGCTCGGCAAGGACCGCGCGAACCTGCTGAAGGCCGAGCTCGAGGCCGTGGTCGAGAAGCGCTTCTCGCAGCGCTTCTGGGCGAAGGAGGTCGCGTGATGGACCTCGTCTTCGTCGACGTCGAGACCACCGGGCTCGACCCCGAGCGCCACGAGCTGATCGAGGTCGCCGCGGTGCGCGTGCACCCGCACACGCTCGAGCCGATCGATCACGCGAGCGCCCGCGTCCGCCCGGGCCGCCTCGCGGACGCCGACCCGCGCGCCCTCGAGGTCAACGGCTACACCGAGGACGCGTGGCGCGACGCGGTCACGCTGCAGGCCGCGCTCCGCCAGGTCGCGCCGCTGCTCAAGGGCGCCGTCGTCGCCGGCCACAACGTCGGCTTCGACTGGGCGTTCCTGAGCCGCGGCTTCGCCCGCGCCGGGCTGCCGCTGCCCGCCGTCGACTACCACCGCGTCGACACGGCGAGCCTCGCCTGGCCGCTGCTCGCCGCCGCCGAGATCGACTCGCTCTCGCTCGACGCCGTGTGCGCCGCGCTCGGGCTCTCGCGCCCGACCCCACACCGCGCGCTCGCCGACGCCCTCGCGTCCCTCGAGGTCGCCCGGCGCCTCCGCGACCGGAGCCTGCTCGGCCGGCGCGTAGCGGGCCTGGTCGCGGACGAGCGCCCGATCGTCGAGGCGCTCCTCGACCGCATCGAGGGCGGCCGCGCGGACTACGGCCCCTGGGAGGTGGACGACGGCCGCGACTACCGGGCCGAGGCCTTCGCCGAGGTCATCGACGGGCTGCACTACTGCGCCGCGGAGCTGGTCCGGCTCTCGGGCCCGCGGGTGCCGCGTGTCCGCCGTCGGCGCGTCTACGTCTGCCACCCGTACCGCGACGATCCGCAGGGCAACGCGGCGCGCGTCGCCGAGGTCTGCCGCGCGCTGACCGACTCCGGTCTCGTACCGGTCGCGCCGCAGCTCTACCTGCCGGCCTTCGTCGACGAGGCCACGCAGCGCGAGGAGGCGCTGGCCCTCTGCCTCGAGCTGCTCGACGTCTGCGACGAGGTGCGCGTGTACGGCGAGCGCGTCAGCGAGGGGATGCGCGTCGAGCTGCGGCACGCCGAGGCGCGCGGGATCCCGATCCGCTTCGCCGCCGCCGGAGACGAGCCATGAGCGGCGCGCGCTCCCGCAGGAAGGGAGCGAGCTACGAGCGCGAGCTGGTCCACCGCTTCCGCGAGGCCATGCCCGGCGCCGACGTGAAGCGCGGCTTCCAGACCCGCTCGGGGCAGGAGGCCGCCGACGTCGAGTGCCCCGTGTTCTGGGTCGAGAGCAAGCGTGGGAAGAAGCCGAACATGCGCGGCGCGCTCGCGCAGGCCATCGAGGCCGCGCCCGAGGGCCGGGTGCCGATCGCCGTCGTGCGCGACGACCGGGCCGAGGCGACGGTGACGCTGCTGCTCGACGACTTCCTCGACCTCGTGCGCGAGTGGTGGGAGCTGCGGACGCGATGACGAAGCGGAAGCCCCAGCCCACCTCGCGGGCGAAGGGGCGCCCGCCGAAGGGTGCCGCGCCCGCGCTCCCGGCCGAGGAGGTCGACCGCCTGCTCGTGTTCGGCGAGGTGGTGACGTGCGACGACGGCAGCTCGCAGACCGTCACCTACCCGAGCTACCGCGACCTGGCCGAACGCTTCGGCGTCTCGACGACGCTCATCGCGAAGTACTCGAAGGACCACAACTGCATCCGCCGGCGCGAGCAGGCCAAGGCACGCATCCAGGCCCAGGCCGATCAGAAGCTCGTCGAGCTGCGGGCGACCGCGGTGGCGCTCTCGAAGGACGACGAGCTGCGCATCATCGACACCTACCTGGCGGGCTTCGAGAAGGCGCTCGCCGAGGGCCGCGTGCGCTTCGACAACCCGGGCGACTTCAACACGATGGTTCGCCTCAAGGAGTTCGTGATGGGCGGCGCCGACTCGCGGCAGGAGATCCACGCGTCGCTCTCGCTCGAGGACATCCAGGCGCGCCACCAGCGGATGATCCGCGTGGTGGGCGAGACCTCCTCGGCGGTCCGCGGCGAGCTGCCCGGCCCGACCAGCGGGATGGTGATCGACGCCGAGCCGGACGACCGAGAAGGCGACGCCGACCCCCCGCGCGCCCCCACCGAGGGCGCCGCTGGGGATTTGAACGTTCATTTGCGGGGCTCCGAGCCGGAGGCGGCCCGGCGGCGGTCGGTCGAGGGGACCGACGAGCTGGTCGGCGCGGCGCGAGCTCGTGACGAGGCTGTGCTCGAGCGTGGTCTCTCTGTGGGCGAGGACGACGACGAGGCCGACGGCGGCGCAACGCCCGAGGAAGACGGCGGTTTCTCCGATGACGAGCCGGGCGTGCTCCAGGCTGCCCGTGTTCTTCCTCGGCCTGCTGAGGCTCCTGTGCGTCGAGCTGTGAGGGCCGAGGCTCCCTTGCGGCCCACGGAAGTGAACACGGGCGCGGCCGTTCACTTGCCCGCGCGCGACACTGCCGCGGCGGACGACGCCGAGGATCCCGATGGCCGCTAATGGTGGAAAGCGGCCATGCGCCGCGTCGCTGCTACGGACTTCCGCGGACTTCCGCGCGCCGTCTCAGGCGTGCGAGCCGGGTGCGGATGGCCGCTTTCCCTCGTTCGGGCCGGTGGGCGTCGCCGGCCGCCGGCTCCTCGAGCGCGAGGTCGCGGCCCAGATCGCCGCCGCCGATCGGGCCGCGGAGGTGCTCGCCACACCGGGCGCGCGTGCGGCCCCGTGTCGCGCTGCGGTCGAGGGCCGCCGTCAGGACCCCAGCGCGTCGGACGGCGCGCCACACGGCGCCACGTCGGGCCTCGTGCGCGGCGTCTGGGGGCAGGCTGAGGCCCCCCGGGGGGGAGGGTCCGGACTCCGCGGCGGGGGCGAGGACCGGGAGGGTGCCCGGTCCCGATTTCGACAGGGGTCGCGCTGGGAAAATGAACGGCCCGGCCCCGAACAAGTGAACGCCCCGGGCGGAGGGCTCCGCGGGGGCGGTGTTCATTTTCGGGCTGCGAGTGACCTCGGCGCCCGCTCAGCAGGTGAGCTGGGCGAGCGAGCGGAGCAGGTCCTCGTCGGTCGGGTGGGTGTAGATGGCGGTCGAGGTGATGGCCTTGTGCCGCGCGAACCGCTGCGTGAGGCGGATGTCGCGCGAGGCGCGGTAGAGGTTCGTGCAGGCCGTGTGGCGCAGGGCGTGGAAGCTGAAGGGCCGGTCGAAGCCGGCGCGCTCCTGCCACCGCTTGAAGGCGTGGCGCAGCTGCCGGGTCGAGAGCCGGTTGCCCTTGCGGGACACGAAGAGCGGCGCGCCGCCGTCGAGGTCCTCGCCGGCCTGCCGCTTCCAGGCGTAGAGCTTGTCGAGCTTGGCCCGCACGGCGTCGGGCAGGAGGATCTCCTGCATGCCGACGTCGTCGTTGCTGCGCTTGAACACCCGCAGCTGGACCCGCCGGCGCGCGCGGCCGCCGTCGAACACGTCGCCGACGTCGAGGGCGAGCAGCTCGTGCTCGCGCAGGGCGGTGCCGAGGGCGAGGCTGAAGATGACGTGGTCGCGGAACCCGTCCTTGTGCTGGCCGGTCACGGCCAGGAGCGCGCGCTGCTCGCGCTCGGAGAGGGTCCGCGGGGCGCGGGCGATGCGATCGGCGTAGGCGGTCATGGCGTCGGCTCCTCTGGTCGGTGGGCTCGGGATCGTGCCGTCGCCGCCATACACGCTTCGCTTCGCGCACCGATCAAGTCGAACCGACGACAAAGCGGCCATCGATCCCGAGGAGGCGCGCCGTGCTAACCGTCGTGAAGAGGACGCCCCAGGAGCTCGGCGACTGGCTGGCGACCGAGGCCGGCTTCATCGCGGGGCTGTGCTCGTTCGACAGCGAGCCGATCGTGCTCGAGCCCTACCAGGTCGCGTTCCTCGAGAACCGCTCGCGCTTCCGCTGGGTCACCAAGAGCCGCCAGGTCGGCTACTCGTTCATCGTGGCCCTCGAGGCGCTCGCGCGCTGCCACCTGCGCGACGGCTACACGGCGGTGTTCGTCAGCTACAACCTCGACGACGCCAAGGAGAAGATCCTGCTGGCCCGGCAGGTCTACGAGGAGCTGCCGCTGGCCTACCAGAAGAAGCTGGTGGTCGACTCGAAGACCGAGCTGGCCTTCGAGCCCATCGGCAAGGGCGGCCGCATCTCGCGGATCCTCTCGGTCCCGTCGAAGCCGCCGCGCGGCAAGAAGGGCGACATCGTCCTCGACGAGCTCGCGCACTACGTGAACGACCGCCAGGTCTACACGGGCTCGACGGCGCTCATCCTGCGCTCGAACGGGCAGCTCACCGGCGTGAGCACGCCGCTCGGCCGGCGCGGCATCTTCTGGGAGATCGCCAGCGAGGAGCTGCGCAGGTACCCGCACCACACCCGGCACGATGTGCCGTGGTGGAGCTGCCGCTTCTTCTGCCGCGACCTGGCCCGGGCCCAGCGCGAAGCTCCCGACCTGCCCACCG
>JARGGE010000070.1 GCA_029210865.1 Trueperaceae bacterium | reverse complement strand
GGGTCGATTACGCCGCATACGGGGTTCATGGGTTCGGTGTACATCTTGAAGAAGGAGGAGGGGGGGCGTCATTCGGCGTTCTTTTCGGGGTATCGTCCGCAGTTTTACTTTCGGACGACGGATGTGACGGGGGTGTGTTCGTTGCCGGATGGGGTGGAGATGGTGATGCCTGGGGATAACGTGGAGTTGGCGGTGGAGTTGATCAAGCCGATCGCGATGGAGGAGGGGTTGCGGTTCGCGATTCGGGAGGGTGGTCGGACGGTGGGCGCGGGCGTCGTCACGGCCGTCACCAAGTAAGCGACGCGGGCGCCGTGGAGGTCCGCGACCGCGTCGTGCCCGGTCGCGCCCTCCACGGCCGTCCGCTGTCGTGCGGGCGTGGCGCTCGTCGGGCACGCCGTTCGGACGACCACCCCGCGCCTCGCACGGGTCGCGCCGCAGCGCCCCAGCCCGCTCGTCGCCCATCTTCACCCGGTGACGCGCCCTATCTGATACGCTCATCCTTTCGGGAGGCCAGCATGGCCAGTGACGTCCGCATCAAGCTGTTGCTCGAGTGCACCGAGTGCAAGCGCCGCAACTACACCACCCACAAGAACCGGCGCAACACCGCCGCCAAGCTCGAGTTGCGGAAGTACTGCCCCTGGGACCGCAAGCACACGAGCCACCGCGAGGTCAAGGTCTAACCGGTGGTCAAGCGGCTGACGCAGTACCTGCGCAACTCGCGTGCCGAGCTGTCCCGCGTAACGTGGCCCACCCGCGACGAGGTGGTCCAAGCGACGCAGGCGACGCTGGTGTTCGTGGTGATCACGGCGCTGTTCCTGTTGGTGGTCGACGGCGTGTTCGGCAACCTCATCGGGCTGTTGACCTGAACGCCGCTCGACGGCCGTCGCGCCCGCGCGCGGTCGCCCGGAGGATCCCCCAAGCATGAGCATCGAGTGGTACGCCATCCACACGTACGTCGGGCACGAGGAGAAGGTCAAACAGAACATCCTCAACCGGGCCCGCTCGCTCGGCGCGACCGACATGATCTACCAGGTCGTCGTGCCGTCCGAGGAGACCGTCGAGCATGCGGGCGGCGGCAAGAAGGAAGTCGTCCGCCGACGCCTGTTCCCCGGGTACATCTTCGTGCAGATGGACCTCGGCGACAACGTGGACGAGCCGAACGAGGCCTGGGAGGTCGTGCGCTACACGCCCGGCGTCACCGGGTTCGTGGGCACGTCGACGCACGCGGTCCCGCTCTCGGCCGACGAGGAAGCCCGCATGCTCGGCACCCTGGGCGTCACCGGCGCCCGCGAGACGCCCAAGATCAAGGTGACCTTCGGCGTCGGCGACACGGTGCAGGTGACCTCCGGTCCCTTCGCCGACTTCACCGGCATCGTCTCCGAGGTCAACCCCGACCGCGGCAAGCTCAAGGTGCTCGTCTCCATCTTCGGCCGCGAGACGCCCGTGGAGCTCGACTTCGCGCAGGTCGTCCGCGCCTGACCGCACGCCGTTCTCGCCCTTCGCGCGCCATCGGCGCGTCGCTGGGAAGCGTTCGCACCCCGCCGCCACGCCAGGCGCGGGGGAGCTTGAGGAGGAACCATGGCGAAGAAGATCGCTGGGATCGTGAAGCTGCAGCTGCCCGCCGGCGCAGCCACCCCCGCACCGCCCGTCGGGCCCGCGTTGGGCCAGTACGGGGCCAACATCATGGGGTTCGTCAAGGAGTATAACGCCACGACCGCGTCGCAGGCGGGCGCGATCGTGCCGGTGGAGATCACGATCTACGCCGACCGCTCCTTCACCTTCATCACCAAGACCTCGCCGGCCTCGTACCTGATCAAGAAGGCGGCCGGCCTCGCCAAGGGTTCGGGCACGCCCAACAAGACCAAGGTGGGCACGCTCACCTGGGACCAGTGCATCGAGATCGGTAAGGTCAAGATGAGCGACCTGAACGCGAACGACGAGGTCGCGGCCGCCCGCATCATCGCTGGGACCGCCCGCTCGATGGGCGTCCTCGTGGAAGGGGCGCCCGCCGATGCCTAAGCACGGGAAGCGCTACCGCGCGGTCGTCGGCAAGGTCGATCGCGACCGCAGCTACGCCGCCGACGAGGCCGCCGCGCTCGTCAAGGAGCTCGCCACCGCCAAGTTCGACGAGACCATCGAGGTCCACGTCCGCCTCGGCATCGACCCCCGCAAGTCCGATCAGAACGTCCGCGGCACCGTCGCGCTGCCGCACGGCACCGGCCGGACGGTCCGCGTCCTGGCGTTCGCGCAGGGGGAGAAGGCCGCCGAGGCCGAGGCCGCCGGTGCGGACGTCGTGGGCGCCCAGGACCTGATCGAGCGCATCCAGGGCGGCTGGCTCGAGTTCGACGCCGTCGTCGCCACCCCGGACATGATGGGGGCGGTCGGCTCCAAGCTCGGTCGCGTCCTCGGTCCGCGCGGTCTGCTGCCGAACCCCAAGTCGGGGACGGTCGGCATCGACATCGGCGCCATCGTGCGCGCCCTCAAGGCGGGCCAGATCGAGTTCCGGTCCGACAAGACGGGCGTCGTGCACGCGCCGATCGGCAAGGCGAGCTTCGCCCCCGAGCAGCTCACCGAGAACCTCGCGGCGCTCCGCCACGCCGTCGATGCCGCCAAGCCCGACGCGGCGAAGGGCACGTACGTCCGCACCGTCTACCTGAGCTCGACCATGGGTCCGAGCGTGCGGGTGGTGATCTGATCCACGGCATCCCGGTGCGTAGCGGAGGCTACCCACCTCTGGCGTTGGAGACCGCAGGGGCCTGCCAGGCTTAAAGATCCTGCCGAGGCGCGATCGCGTCGTTCACGACGCGCGCTACGCTTCGCGGCCACAGCTCGAACCGCCCGGTTCGGGTTCCGCACCCACTCACCCAAGCGAGGCACCCATGGCCAACCCAAGGAACCAGGCGTCGGTGGCGAACCTCCGCGAGCTGCTCGCGGACGCCACGACGTTCTTTCTGGTGGACTACCAGGGGCTCTCTGCTGGGGACCTGCACGTGCTGCGCGCCAAGGTGCGCGCCGCCGGCGGTCGTCTCCTGGTGGCGAAGAACACCTTGATGAACGTCGTGCTCAAGGAGCACGGCGTCGAGGGGTTCGACACCACCCTGCAAGGACCGACCGCGCTCGTGCTCGTCGGCGACGACCCGGTCGCGCCCGTCAAGGCGCTCACCGACTTCGCCAAGGACCACCCCAAGGACCTGCCCCTTCCCAAGGGCGGCAGGCTCCAAGGCAGCGCCGTCGGGCCGGAGATGCTGGCGAAGATCGCCACCCTCCCGCCCCGCGACCAACTGCTGTCCGAGCTGATCGGTGTGCTCCAGGCGCCGATGACCCAGCTCGTGGGCGTGCTCTCCGCCCCCCAGCGAGACCTGGTGACCGTGTTCGAAAACTACGTTGACAAGCAGAAGGAGGAACGCTGATGGCGTTTGACAAGACCGCGATGGTGGAACAACTCTCGGGCCTGACCGTGCTCGAACTCGTCGAACTCGTGGACGCCCTGAAGGACACCTGGGGCGTCGAGGCCGCGGCCGCGATGCCCGCGGGCATGATGATGGCCGCCGCCGGGGCCGCTCCGGCCGCTGCCGCCGAGGAGCAGACCGAGTTCACCGTGTCGATCAAGTCGGCCGGCGACAAGAAGCTCCAGGTCATCAAGGAAGTCCGCTCCATCACCAACCTCGGCCTCAAGGAAGCCAAGGACCTGGTCGAGGGTGGCGGCGTCGTGAAGGAGGCGGCGACGAAGGACGAAGCCGCCGACATCAAGGCGAAGCTCGAGGCCGCGGGCGCCGTCATCGAGGTCAAGTAGCTCATCGCACGCACCGGATGCACGGGTGGAGGGACCCCGGATCGGCCGCAGGGCCGGTCGCAGCACGCCGTTCGGCGCGACGGATCCGTCGCGCCGAACGGGCACCCCGTTCAGGTGCCCGTCAGCGCCAAGCGCGCGACGGCGCACCCCCTTATCTTCTCGCTCCCTCATCTCGCCAGCGTTCGTCCGCCTCCTTCCGCCCCGGCTTCGCCGCGGGTGGCCCGTCCCGCCGCTCAGGCCCGTACGTCCCGTCCGCACGACCTTGTTAGTTAAGGGGTGAAGATGCGCGAGATCCGCAGCTTCGGTTCGATCGCTGAGGTCATCGATCTGCCGAACCTCACGAACATCCAGATCACGTCCTACGATGCGTTCCTGCAGCGTGACGTGCCCACGCCCTTGCGCGAGAACACCGGGCTCCAGGCGGCCTTCAAAGAGGTCTTCCCGATCGACGAGACCGAGCGCGGCCGCCAGACCGGGCTCGTGCTCGACTTCCTCGAGTACACCCTCGAGGAGCCCGAGTTCGACCCCGACGAGTGCCGCGAGAAGGACCTGACGTACCACGCGGGCCTGTTCGCCAAGCTCCAGCTCGTGCACAAGGACACCGGCCTGATCAAGGAAGACCAGGTCTTCCTCGGCGACCTGCCGCTGATGACCGAGGACGGCTCCTTCGTCGTCAACGGCGCCGACCGCGTCATCGTCTCGCAGATCCACCGCTCGCCCGGCGTCTACTTCACCGCTTCCCAGGGCACCACGGGCCGCAAGCACACCGCCAGCATCATCCCGATGCCCAAGCGCGGCCCCTGGATCGAGCTCGAGTTCGACAACGCCGACGCCCTCTGGATGAAGGTGAACAAGCGCAAGTTCCCGTTCACCCTGATCCTGCGCGTGCTCGGCTACGGCGACGAGTCCATCCGCGAGCTGTTCGCCGGGCACGAGTCGTTCCTCGACGCGACCTTCGCCACCGAGGAAGCGAGCGGCATCACCCCCGACGAGGCGCTGCTGCGGCTCTTCACGGTCCTGCGCCCGGGCGACCCCCCCAAGGTCGACAAGGCCACGACGTACCTGCACAGCCTGCTCGCCGATCCACGCCGCTACGACCTGGGCGACGCCGGCCGCTACAAGATGAACGCCAAGCTGGGGCTCGACGTCGACGAGAAGACGCTGCTCGGCTTCGTCGACGGCCGCTTCGTCGACTACGGTCTGGTGCCCACGCTCCAGTACCTGGTCAAGCTGCAGGCCGGCGAGGAGGGCTTCGCCGAGGACGACATCGACCACCTCGGCAACCGTCGCATCCGCACGGTCGGCGAGCTCGTCGCCGATCAGATCCGCGTCGGTCTCGGGCGCATGGCGCGCGGGGTGCGCGAGCGCATGCTGCTCGGCAACCCCGACGCCGCGACGCCACAGAAGCTGGTCAACAACCGGCCGATCGTGGCGGCGCTGCGCGAGTTCTACGGCCGCAGCCAGCTGTCGCAGTTCAAGGACCAGGTCAACCCGCTCTCCGAGCTGCGCCACAAGCGCCGGATCTCGGCGCTCGGGCCGGGCGGCCTCACCCGCGAGCGCGCCGGTTTCGACGTGCGCGACGTGCACCGCACCCACTACGGCCGCATCTGCCCGATCGAGACGCCCGAGGGCGCCAACATCGGCCTGATCACTTCGCTCGCGAGCTTCTCGCGGGTCAACGAGCTCGGCTTCATCGAGGCGCCCTACCGGCGCGTCGTCGACGAGCGGGTCACCGACGAGGTCGTCTACATGACGGCGCACGAGGAGGACCGCTACGTCATCGCGCAGGCGAACACGCTGCTCGAGGCCGATGGCCGCTTCGCGACCGATTCGATCGTCGCGCGCAAGCTCGGCGACCCCGTGTTCGTCGACCCTTCGGGCGTCGACTTCATGGACGTCTCGCCGAAGCAGATCATCTCGATCCCGACGTCGCTCATCCCCTTCCTCGAGCACGACGACGCCAACCGTGCGTTGATGGGTTCGAACATGCAGTCGCAGGCGGTGCCGCTGCTCCGCGCCGACGCCCCCTACGTGGGCACCGGCGTCGAGGAGCGCGTCTCGCGCGACTCCGGCACCGTGGTCCTGTCGACGGTCGCCGGCGAGGTCACCTTCGTCGACGCCCGCCGGGTCGCGATCACCGACGCCAAGGGGGTCGAGCACGAGTTCGCGCTCACCCGCTTCCAGCGCTCGAACCAGAACACCAACCTCGACCAGCGCCCGATCATCCGGCTCGGCCAGCAGATCGCGGTCGGCGACGTCCTCGCCGACGGTCCCGCCTCGCAGAACGGCCGCTTGGCGCTCGGCCAGAACATCCTGATCGCGGTCATGCCGTTCGACGGCTACAACTTCGAGGACGCGATCGTCCTCTCCGAGCGGCTCGTGCGCAACGACGCCTACACGTCGGTCCACATCGAGAAGTTCGAGAAGGAAGCGCGCGACACCAAGCTCGGGCCCGAGAAGATCACGCGCGACATCCCTGGCCTGTCCGAAGCCGCGCTGCGCGACCTCGACGAGGACGGCGTGGTTCGTATCGGCGCCGAGGTCAAGCAGGGCGACATCCTGGTGGGCCACACGAGCTTCAAGGGGGAGAAGGACCCGACCCCTGAGGAGCGGCTGTTGCGCTCGATCTTCGGGGAGAAGGCGCGCGAGGTCAAGGACACCTCGATGCGCGTGCCCCCCGGCGACGGCGGCGTGGTGCTGCGCACCGTGCGCTTCCGCCGCGGCGACCCCGGCGTCGAGCTGCGTCCCGGCGTCCAGGAGATGGTGCGCGTCTACATCGCGCAGAAGCGCCGGCTGGTCGAGGGCGACAAGCTCGCGAACCGGCACGGCAACAAGGGCGTCGTCGCTAAGATCCTGCCCCCCGAGGACATGCCCTACCTCGAGGACGGCACCCCGGTCGACCTGGTGTTCAACCCGCTCGGCGTCCCGTCGCGCATGAACCTCGGTCAGATCCTCGAGACCCACCTGGGCCTGGCGGCGTACCGGCACGGCGTGTCGTTCGTGACGCCGGTGTTCGACGGCGCCCGTGAGGAGCAGATCAAGGAGCTCCTCGAGGAGACCGCCCAGCTCGAGAACGTGCGCCGCAGCGAGCACGGCTTCGGCACCGACAAGCGCGAACTCGACGTCGTGCGCCGCGCGGCCAAGCTCGGCATCATCCCCGACGACCTGTCCCCCGACGAGGCGCTCGTCGCGCTGGCGCGCGCGGGGAAGGCGGTCCTGTTCGACGGCCGCACCGGCGAGGCCATCGACGCGCCGATCGTGGTCGGCGTCATGTACGTCATGAAGCTCTACCACATGGTCGAGGACAAGATGCACGCCCGCTCCACCGGCCCCTACTCGCTCATCACCCAGCAGCCGCTGGGCGGCAAGGCCCAGTTCGGTGGCCAGCGCCTCGGTGAGATGGAGTGCTGGGCGCTGCAGGCGCACGGGGCGGCCTACACGCTGCAGGAGATGCTCACGATCAAGTCCGACGACATCGACGGGCGCAACGCGGCCTACGAGGCCATCGTCAAGGGGGACGACGTGCTCGAACCCACCATCCCGGAATCCTTCAAGGTGCTCGTGAAGGAGCTCCACTCGCTCGGCCTCGACGTCCGCGTGCTCGACGCGGACGACAAGCCGGTCGGGATCTTCGACGAGAGCGGGCGGCACTGGTGAGCGCCCTCCGCATCGACTCCCGCCACGACGGCGCCGGCGCCATGCGCGACGGCTCGTCGCTCCGCGACGCGCGCGAGTTCAGCCGTGTCCAGATCCAGATCGCCTCGCCCGACCGCATCCGTTCCTGGAGCTACGGTGAGGTCACCAAGCCCGAGACGATCAACTACCGCACCCTCAAGCCCGAGCGCGACGGCCTCTTCGACGAGAAGATCTTCGGACCCGAGAAGGACTGGGAGTGCGCCTGCGGCAAGTACCGCGGGCAGCGCTACGCGGGCAAGACCTGCGAGCGCTGCGGCGTCGAGATCACCAAGTCGACGGTCCGCCGTTATCGCATGGGGCACGTCGAGCTCGCGACGGCCTGCGCCCACATCTGGTACGTCAAGGACGTCCCGAGCAAGATCGGCGCGCTGCTGAACCTGTCGACGAGCCACCTCGAGCAGGTGCTCTACTTCGGCCGCTACATCGTCACCGACCCGCAGGACGCCAAGGTGGCCGGCAAGCCGCTGCGCCGCGGCGACCTGCTCTCCGACGACGAGTACCGCCAGCTGCGCTACGGCCAGCAGGAGACCTACTCGGTCCAGCTCGGCGAGCCGGCGCTCGTGGGCGACGGCGAGGCCGTCGAGCAGGGGCAGCCGCTCGCGAAGGGCGTCAAGGCCAAGATCGCCGGCATCGCCCAGTACCGCTTCCCGCGGCGGGTCACGCTCGACTACCGCGAGCTCCGCGACGCGCGCCTGATCGTCCCGAAGGTCGCGTGGATCGAAGAGGAGAAGTACGCCGGCGGGCAGCCGCTGGCCGAGCTCGAGACCGACCTCGAGGTCCGCGCCGAGGAAGAGGGCATCGTCGAGCTCCTGCCGATCGGCAACGACGGCGGCATCCTGCTGCTGCGCGACGCCGACGACGAGGAGATCCGCTACGCTTACCTCGTCCCCACGGGGATGGAGGCGGTGGCGGGCAGCGGCGAGTTCGTCGAGAAGGGCGACGTCATCGCCCGCGCGAGCGCCGGCACCCAGTTGGTGCTGCCGCGCGAGGCGACCGCCTCGCTGCGCGCGAGCAAGACCAAGGACAAGCAGGTCACCATGACCCTCGAGGTGCGCTGGGCGCGCCGCGAGGTGCACGAGATCAACCCCACCATGCACGTCTTGGTGGGCGACGGCGCCACCGTCGTCGGTGGCGAGAAGGTCGTCGGCGCGATCGACGCGGCGCAGGAGATCATCGCCGCCGCCGATGGGACCGTCCACCTGGCCGAGCCCGCGAGCATCATCGTCTCGCGCGCCCGCGTCTACCCGTACCAGGACGAGCCGATCGTCGTGAACGGCGACCGCGTCAAGCCCGGCGACGAGCTCGCCGACGACGGCAAGGTCCGCAGCGACATCTCCGGCCGCGTCGAGATCGACCTCGTGCGCCGCCAGGTGCGCGTCATCGAGTCGTACGACTTCGAGGCGCGCATGGGCGCCGACGCGGTGCGCGAGCTGCTCGAATCGATCGACCTCGAGAAGCTCGAGGCCGAGCTGGTCGAGGAGATGAACTCGCCGAGCCGGCACAAGCGCGCCAAGGCGCGCAAGCGCCTCGAGATCACCCGCAGCTTCCTGCGCAGCGGCAACGACCCCGCCTGGATGATCCTCGAGTCGGTGCCGGTCATGCCGCCCGACCTGCGCCCGATGGTGCAGGTGGAGGGCGGTCGCTTCGCGACCTCCGACCTCAACGACCTCTACCGGCGCCTGATCAACCGCAACAACCGCCTCAAGAAGCTCATGCAGCAGGGCGCGCCCGAGATGATCGTGCGCAACGAGAAGCGCATGCTCCAGGAGGCCGTCGACGCGCTGATCGACAACGGCCGCCGCGGCAGCGCCGTCGTGCACCCCGGCTCCGACCGGCCGCTGCGCTCGCTCACCGACCTCCTCGGGGGCAAGCAGGGCCGCTTCCGCCAGAACCTGCTCGGCAAGCGCGTCGACTACTCCGGCCGATCGGTCATCGTCGTCGGCCCGCAGCTGCAGCTGCACCAGTGCGGCGTGCCGAAGCGGATGGCGCTCGAGCTCTTCAAGCCCTTCCTGTTCAAGAAGCTCGAGGAGCGCGGGATCGTCAGCAACATCAAGAGCGCCCGCAAGCTGCTCGAGCGCTACCGCGACACCCGCGACGAGATCTGGGACGCGCTCGAAGAGGTCATCGCCGACCGCGTCGTGCTCCTCAACCGCGCGCCCACGCTGCACCGCCTCGGCATCCAGGCCTTCGAGCCGGTCCTCGTCGAGGGGCAGGCCATCCAGCTCCACCCGCTGGTCTGCGAGGCCTTCAACGCCGACTTCGACGGCGACCAGATGGCCGTGCACCTGCCCCTCTCGGTGGAGGCCCAGTCGGAGGCGCGCATCCTCATGCTCTCCTCCAACAACATCCTCTCGCCAGCCCACGGCAAGCCGATCTCGGTCCCCACGCAGGACATGATCCTGGGCTGCTACTACATGACCTACTACGAGCCCTTGGAGGGTCAGCCGCAACTCGAGGACGTCGACGTCACCGACGGCGAAG
>JARGGE010000006.1 GCA_029210865.1 Trueperaceae bacterium | reverse complement strand
GTCGAAGCACACCCCGTCGCGGTCGCTGCGCCGAGGGTCAGCCGCCTGGCGTGACCGGAGCCGCGCCGGCCGGCCCGGCGTCCTCCGACGCGTCGCCGCCCGTTGACGGCGCGACCACGTCACCACGCGAGGTCGCCACGCCAGCGCTCGCACCGGTGGCGCCGCCGTTCGGCACCGTGTCCGCTCTGCCCGTCGCGGCACCCGCGCCCGCCGCCCCCGGCGTCCGCACCGCCTCGACCGCCTTGCGGCCCAGCTCCTGGAACTTGGTGCTCGCGCCCTCGAGCTTGGCCTTCCACTCGGGGTCGGGCTCCATGCCAGCGGTGGTGCGGTGGTACGCGAGCAGCGTCGCCGCCATGGCGAAGGGGTCGGCCAGGGCGAGCTTCAGGAGCCACGCCCCCGCGAAGGCCATGATCGCGGCCACCGGCGCCATCGCCGGGAAGGCGGCCGCGAAGGCGAAGGCGGGTGCGGCCAGGATCAGCAGGAAGACCACGAACTCGACGTAGCCGATCAGCGTCAGCGCCAACGCGTTCGCCAGGATCGGCTTCCACGCCTGCGCGTACAGCACCACGCCGTCGTGGGCGACCTTCCACACGTTCTGCTCGCGCTTGGCGTAGGCGCGCGACAGCACCGCCTCGTCGACGTAGGTGGTCGAGGCGACGGCGACGCGCTCGAGCAGCTTGGTCAGGGAGTCGAGGCCGGGGATCGGCAAGATGCTGGCGATCCGCGCGAACGTGCGCACGACCGCTTTGACCGCGCCGTCCACCAACACGTCGACCGCGAACAGGACGCTGGTGTCGCGGAAGCGCTCGGTCACCTGGCGCTTGCCGTACGCGACCTGCCCCTCGGTGGGCGCCTGGCCGTGGACCACGAACTCGGTCATCACCGCCACGTGCCCAGCCTTGAGCAAGTAGAAGTAGTAGCGCGACACCCAGCGGAGCAGCCCGAAGCCGCCACCGATGGCGATCAGGAAGGTGATGAAGCCGAGCGGCGCCCACAGCTTCGCGAGCAGGAACGCGAGGCCGCCGACCACACCGAAGTACACGGCGAGCGCGACGAACAGCACGGCGTAGGAGCCCAGCCGCAGCCACACGAAGGGCAGCGTCTTGCCGAGGAGCGCGAGGGCTTCACCGAGGTAGAGCTTGGGCATGAGCAGACCTCCGGGGCGAGCGTCGCGAGTCGAGCATCGCGTGTGTCGTCCCCCAGGTTAGCCTCACGACCGTCAATCGCGCGTAGAAGTCTTCACCGCCGCGCTGCTCCCGGCCTCGTCGCGGTACCCGCGCGCCTGCAGCAGGAAGAGCGCCGCGTAGGTGCCGCCGAGCGCCATCAGCTCCGCGTGTTCGCCGGCCTCGGCGATGCGGCCGTCCTCGAGCACGACGATGCGGTCGGCTAGCCGCACGGTGCTGAAACGGTGCGAGACGATGATCGTGATGCGGTCGTGGGCCTGCGCGCGCAGCCCCTCCACCACCTCGAACTCGGCCTGCGCGTCGAGCGCGGCGGTCGGTTCGTCGAACACGAGCACGCTGCCGTCGCGGAAGTACAGGCGCGCCAGCGCGAGCCGCTGCCACTGCCCGCCCGAGAGCTGCTGGCCCCCCTCGAACCAGCGGCCGAGCATCTGCTCGAAGCCCGCGGGCAGCTCGCCGACGAAGCCGGCGGCGCCGGCGCGCTCGGCGGCGGCCGCGAGCGCGTCCGCGTCGGCGGCGCCAGCCCCGCGCCCCACCGCCACGTTCTCGCGGACGGTCATCTGGTACTGGCCGAAGTCCTGGAAGACGCTGGCGGTCTCGCGCTGCACGCTGCGCGGGCTGAAGCGCGCGGCGTCCTGACCGTTGAGCAGGATGCGGCCGCCGCTCGGCTCGTACAGGCGCGTGAGCAGCTTGACCAGCGTCGTCTTCCCCGCCCCGTTCACGCCGACGAGCGCCAGCGACTCACCGCGGCGGACGCTGAAGGTGACGCCGCGCAGCACGTCGCGATCGGTGAGCGGGTAGCGGAAGCTCAGGTCCTCGACGTCGATCCGCTCGATGGGGCCGCTCCAGGTCTCGCCCACGTCGAGGTCGCGCGCCGGCATCTCGAGGAACTCGTAGAGGTTGCGCATGTAGAGCAGGTTCTGCTGGACGCCGTTGACGCCCTGTAGCAGCGTGGCGAACTGCCGCTGCAGCTGCGCGATGCCCTGGATGAAGAGGCCGAAATCGCCCACGGTGAGCGCCCCCTGGGCGGCGCGCCGCAGCACGGCGAGGGTCGCCACGGCCACCAGCAGCGACGAGGCGAGCGAGACCGCGAGCCCCCAGCCGCTGCGGCGCCGCACCAGGGCCTCGAGCTCCGTCCGGAAGCGCAGATAGTACACGCGCCAGCGGTCGAGCAGGTAGCGCTCGAAGCCGAAGAGCCGCACCTCCTTGACGTCCACGTCGGAGGTGAGCAGGCGACCCAGGTAGTTCTGGACGCGGGCGTCGGCGGCGCGCCGGCGGAGCATCCGGTAGTTCTCGGTGCCGAAACGGTTGGCGACCACGACGCCGGGGACGCTCGCGAGCAGCACCAGCGGCACGACCGCCCAGCCGAGCTGCGCCATCAGGGCCGACACCGAGCCGAGCGTGATCAGCGCCTGCAGCAGCCCCACCATCTGGGTGAAGACGCCCAGCGGCCGCCGCCCCACCTCGCGGTAGGCGTTCTGGAGCGCGTCGTAGGTGTCGGGGTCCTCGAAACGCTCGAGGTCGAGGTTGGCGGCCTTGTCGAGGATCTTCCGGGTGATCGCGTGCTGGAGCGAGTCGCCGAGCAGCTCCTGGGCGGCGGACTGCAGCGTCCCGAACAGCGCCCCCAGCGCGCCGACCGCCACCTGGATCCCGAGCAGCGTCGCCAGCCGCGCGAAGGCCTCGCCCTCGCTCGCGAAGCCGCCCGTCACCGCGAGCGCCACCGCGTCGAGCAGCAGCTTGCCGATCCACAGCGTCACCGCGGGCACCCCCGCCTGCAGCACGCTCAAGACCGCGATGAGCGCGGTGCGGCGCGGGTCGGTGGCCCAGACCAGGCCGAGCGTGGTGCGCAGGTCGGCGAGGTGGGTGCGCCAGGTTGGGGGCTTGGGGGCCGCGCGGCTCACCTGGGGATGGTACGCGCTCGGTCCGCGCTGGACGGGCGCCGCGGCGACGACCGTGGGCATCGGCCGGCGGGCACGCGGCATCGGACGAACCCTCTCACCCGCCCTGGCCCGCGGCCACGTACGCTCGTCCCGAACCTCATGGCATCGTCGGTGCCACGATTCGTTGGCACGCGGGAGGACCTCATGGCCGCGACCGGCAAGAAGAACCTGCACGTCCCGCTACCCGCCGAGCTCCACGAGGAGCTGAAGGCGCAGGCGCACCGCGTGGGCGAACCGGCGACCGTGCTGGCGCGCCGCGCGATCGAGGACCGCGTGCGCGCGCTCAAGCGCGAGCAGATCGCCGCCGAGATCACCGCGTACGCGGAAGCGGTCGCGGGGACCCTCGACGACCACGACCCGGCGATCGAGGCCGCCGGGCTGGACGTATGGGCAGCGAACGACGACGACTGGGGCGGAGCGGACGCGAGCGCTGACGCCGATCCCGCGCGTATCGATCCCGATGCGGGGTGAGCTCTACTGGGCGACCTTCGAGCCGCGCTCCGGGACCGAGCAGCGCGGTCGACGGCCCGCGGTGATCGTGTCCCACGACGGCTTCAACGACGTCCCCACCTGGCGCTCCGTCCTCGTGGTGCCGCTGTCGACCTCGGGCGCGCAAGCGCGGCGCGGTCGTACCGCCATCCCCATCCCGGTCGGCACGACGGGGCTCACGCGGCCGTCCGTCGCCCTCTGCCATCAGGTCACGGCCCTCGACCGCACGAAGCTCGGTCCTCGGATCGGCGTCCTCCCGCCCGCCCTCCTCCGCGCGATCGAGACGGGCCTGATGCACGCCCTCGACCTCTAGCCTCGGAGAGCCCGTGGGCGGCGGTACGATCCCGCCGTGCCCCCCGCCGCGATCGCCGCCCTGAACCCCCGCGCGATCCTGCGCGCGAGCTACACGGCGATGTTCGTCCAGGCGATGGTCGTCAACCTGACGCCCCTGCTGTTCGTGACGCTGTCGCGGCAGTTCGACCTGAGCTTCGAGCAGGTGGGGCGGCTGGTGCTGGTCAACTTCGCCACCCAGATGCTCACCGACGTGGTGTCCGCCGGCGTGGTCGACCGGGTGAGCGCGAAGCTGCTCGCGGTGCTCGCCAACGCCTTCGCCGCGGTGGGCCTGTGGGTCTTCGCGCTCGCCCCCTTTCGCCTGGGCGACCCCTACCTGGGGCTGCTGCTGGGGACCGTCGTCTTCTCGGTCGGGTGCGGGCTGCTCGAGGTGATCATCAGCCCGATCGTCGAGCGCACGCCCCCCGTCGCCGTCGGCGGGCGCGAGCGGAAGGCCGCCGGGATGGCGCTGCTGCACGCCTTCTACCCCATCGGCAAGGTGGCGGTGACGGTGGTCACGGGCCTCGCCTTCCTGCTCGTCGGCGTCGAGCGCTGGCCGACCCTCATGCTCGCCTGGTCGGTGGTGCCCGCGCTGAACACGCTCGCCTTCGTGGGGCTGCGGCTGCCGCCGATGTTCGAGGTGGGCACGCGCACCCGGGTCCGCGACCTGCTGCGGCGCCGCGCCTCCTGGTGGGCGCTCGTCGCGATCCTACTCGCCGGCGCCACCGAGGTCTCGCTGGCGCAGTGGGCGTCGGCCTTCGTCGAGCGCGGGCTGGGCACCACCAAGCTGACCGCCGACCTGCTGGGCCTCGGCGCATTCGGCGTCGGCATGATCGTGGGGCGGCTGTGGTTCGGGTTCCGCGGCGAGGAGGCCGACCTGGTGCCGCTGCTGCGCCGCGGCGCCCTCGCCGCGGCGGGCGCCGCGCTGGCCATGGCCTTCGCGCCGGGCGTCTGGGTGTCGCTCGCGGCGACCGCCTTCGCGGGCCTCGCGGTGAGCCTGCTGTGGCCGGGCGTGGTCTCGCTCACCGCCTCGCGCTTCCCGCTGGCCGGCGCCTCGCTGTTCGCGCTGCTGGCGGTGGGCGGCGACGCCGGCGCCGGCGTCATGCCCTGGCTGGTGGGCGTCGCCGCCGACCAGGTGCGCTGGGCGCCCGCCTGGCTGGTGGGTGCGGCGACCCCCGAGCAGGTCGGGCTGCGCGTGGGGGTGGCGCTGGCGGCGGTGCCGGCGGTGGCGATGGCGGTGGTGGTCGGGCGGCTCCGGCGGGGGTGAGGCTGCGGCCGAGCTTGGCTTCGCTCATGCCGTTATTTATGACCATGGTTCATGACCATGGTCTATACTCCGCGTGGGAGGCGTGATGACCAAGACGGTCTCGAAGTCGCAGTTCAAGCCGAAGGCGCTCGCCTTCCTGCGCGAAGTCGAGGAGTCGGGCGAGGCGCTCGTGATCACGGACCACGGCCGCCCCGTCGTCCGCGTCGCGCCCTACGCGCCGGCCGCCGCGACGCTCGAACGCCTGCGCGGTTGCGTCATCCGCTACGACCGTCCGACCGAGCCTGTCGCGGTCGAGGACTGGGAAGCTCTGGAATGATCGTCCTCGACACCCATGCGTGGATCTGGTGGCTCAGCGACCCCGGGCAGATTCCATCGCGCACGCGTTCACGGATCGACGTCGCTCTGGATGACGGTGCGCTGGCGGTGTCCGCCATCAGCGCGTGGGAGGTCGCCATGCTCGTCGCCAAGGGGCGGCTCGAGCTCGCGCTACCGGTCGACGACCTGGTGGCGGACTGCGAGCGCTTGCCCGGCTTCACCCTGCTACCGCTGACTGCGCGCATCGCGGTGTCGGCCACGCGCCTGGCGCTGCCCCATCCCGACCCCGCGGACCGCTTCATCGCGGCGACCGCGCTCGCCGCGAACGCAACGCTCATCACCAAGGACGAGCGGTTGCGGGCGTCGGACCTCGTGCGTACGGCATGGGCCTGAAGCCCCAGCCGATCAGCTCGCCCTCTCCAACCGCTCCGCGATCCACACCTTGATGACCGACTGACGCGTGACGCCAAGCCGCTGCGCCTCGACATCGAGCGCTTCGAAGACCCATTCCGGAACGTCGACGTTGACCCGCCTGACCTGGCGGTAGGGGCGCGTGGCCGAGTCCAAACCGATGTGGCCGAGGACGTCCTCTTCGCCATCGTCGAACGTGCGATCTAAACCAGCGGCGTCCATGCCCCTTCCACGGGAAGAACCGGTCGGAACGGGCAACTCGGGAACATCATGTGGACGCGTCAAGGCGCTCGACGATCCACGTCTTGATGATCGCTTGACGGGTCACACCTAGACGCCGAGCTTCCTCGTCGAGCGCACGCACCACCCACTCGGGGAAGTCGACGTTGACCCGCTTGGCCGGTCGGTTGGGGCGCGACTCGGAACCGGGGTCGAACTCGTCAAGCACCTCTTCGAGGCCCTCGTCGAACTTACGATCGAGCTCTGCCGCGTTCATAGGCTCGTACCTCCTCGCTGCGGGCTCGGCGCACGGAGATCAGCCGGACGAACGGTCCTCGGAACGTGACGATCGCCGCCCAGTGCCGGTCGTCGATCACGCCTACGTAGATGAACCTGACCTCATCGCGCGAGCGAGCAGCTCGCCGCATCAGGTTGCCGTCCAGCCACAACTCCTGCGCCTCGTGGAAGTCGATCCCATGCTTCTCGGCGTTCGCGCGGCTCTTCGCCTCGTCGAACTCGAACTCCGGGAGCAGGATCACGACGGGCCCGTGCCTGGGTTGATTCTATACCTTTTCTCACCCTTTCGGGAAGCTGGGTTCGCCTGCGCGCCCGGACGTCCCATCGTCGCCGCGGCATGCAGCCGGGCGCGGCGACCGAGGGATCGGGGTGGCATCGCAGGGCGCATGGGGCCGAAGGGTAGCGCCACCCAACCGGACCCGCGACGAGCGCCTCGGTACGCGTCAAGCGGTCATGGGCTTGGTCCAACGCCGCCAGCGCGGCGCCCCGTCAGCCCGGCAGCGTATCGAGCCGCAACCCCTCGATCCCGTCGAAGTGCCGATCGAGCGTGAGCAGCGCCGCGTCGTGCCGGAGCGCCAGGGTCGCGATGAGGCCGTCCATCGACGGGATGGCGCGCCCCTGCGCCCGGAGCTTGCGCAACAGGTCGCCGGCGCTGGCGAAGTCGAGGCCGTCGACCGCCACCTCGGGCAGCGCCGACCACAGGTCCAGGACGGCAGACGCCTCGGGACGCCGCAACCCCTGGCGCAGCTCGAGCTCCACCGGCCCGCAGCGCACCGCGCGGCCGGCCCCGACGAGCTCGACGACCCGCGCGCACGCTGGCTCCTCGCCACGGAAGAAGGCCACCCAGGCGCTCGTGTCCACGAGCACGGGGTCGGTCACCGCACGGCGACCTCGCCCGGCGCCGACGCGTACCAACCGCGGTACGTACCCTCGTCCATCGCCTCGATCTCGTCGTTGGAAAGGATCGCCACGCGCCCCGCGAGGCCGAGCAGCCGCTGGACCTTCGCGCGGCGCACGTACTCGTCGATCGCGAGGTTGATGGCTTCGGTCCGGTGCGTGGCGCCCGTCAAGGCCATGAGCTCGGCAAGACGGTCGTCGTCGATGGTGATCGTGGCGCGCATCGGGAGCACCTCCGCGGAGATGCTGGCACGCGCATCACCCGCTGATGTTCAGGCTCGCATCACGTCGACGCATCCGAGTCGAGCCGCCTGGCCTCGACCATGCCGCGCACCCTCTCCTGCGGCAGCGCCTCGACCGTGCGCCCCTCGAAGCCCGTCATCGTCTCGGCGCGACACAGCGCGTCGAGGACCGCCTCCTCGGTCGCCTCGATGGCGGCGAGGAAGAGCGGCGAGACCGCGTCGTTGGGCAGTTCCACGAGCGGACGCGGCGTCCGCGGACCGCGGCGCAGCACCGGCACCGGCCGCCGCACCTCCAGCGCGGTGCTGAAGGCGATCGCGTAGTCGCCCGAGCCGTCGCTCATCGCCGCGCCCGTGCGGGCGATGCCCGCCATGGCGCGCGCGGCCAGGCGCGCGAGGTTGCGGTCGGAGAGCGGCGCGTCGGTGGCGAGCACCACCACGACGCTGCCATCGGCGTCGCCGCGGTCGAGCGCCTCCTTCAGGTAGTACCGCCCGAGTGCCTTGCCCACCGGCAGCCCGTCCATCCTCAGCTCGCCGCCGTAGTTCGCCTGAACCAAGGCCCCCACCGTCCAACCGCCGAGCGCGGCCGGCAGCACCCGCGAGGCCGTGCCGATGCCGCCCTTCCACCCGAAGGCCACCGTCCCCGTGCCGGCCCCGACGTTGCCGCCCACCGCCCCCTGCTCGGGGGTGGCGACCGCCGCCGCGTCGAGCGCGGCGAGCGCGTGGGCGGCGTCCACCCCTCGAGCGCGGATGTCGTTGAGCAGGCCGTCGTTCGTCTCGCCCACCACCGGGTTGACGCTGCGCACCGAGGCGTTGCCGGGCAGCGTCAGCGTCCAGTCGACGAGCGCCTCGGCGGCGCGCGCGACGGCGAGCGTGTTCGTGAGCAGGACCGGGGTCTCGAGCTCGCCCAGCTCGACGAGCTGCGTCGCGCCCACGAGCTTGCCGAAGCCGTTGCCCACGTGCAGCCCCGCCGGTACCCGCTCGCGGAAGGGGTTGCCGTCGTGCGGCAGGATCGCCGTGACGCCGGTACGGACCGCCTCGCCCTCGATCCGGGTGACGTGCCCCACGCGCACGCCGGCGACGTCGGTGAGGGCGTTGAGCGGTCCGGGCGGCAGGACGCCGGGGGCGAGGCCGAGGGCGCGGGGGCGGGGGCGGGGGTCGCGGTGCGTGCGGAGGTCGGTGGGGTCCATGGCGTCCTCTGGACGGGCGGTGGGGTCGGGCTCCATGGTGCCTCAGGTCGCCGTACCGGATGCGCGTGTGCACGCTGCGCCGGGCGACGGGCACCTCACATGCTGTACTCATCGGGCAGCACAAGGGACATTCGTACCTCGGCGACGAGGCCCTGGCGGCAGTGCCGGCCGCGTCGCCAGCGCAGAGCGGAGGATGCGCGGCTCACGCCCGCCCTGACCCGATCGCGGGTCACCCACCCCTACTCGGATCGAGGTCCCCCCATGCGCATCCGCCCCATCGCCACCGCCTTGGCCCTCCTGCTCGTGCTCGCCGCATGCAGCACCACCGACACCGCCCTCGAGGCCCCCGCCGAGCTCGGCACCAGCGGCGCCGCCGCTTGTAGCCGCCGCCCCAACATGACCCACGCGATGCTCCAGGAGTGCGTCACCCTCGACGGCGTGCGCGCCCACCAGGCCGCCTTCCAGGCCATCGCCGACGCGAACGGCGGGACGCGCGTCTCCGGCACCGCCGGCTACGACCAGTCCGTCGACTACGTCGTCGAGACGCTGGAGGCCGTCGGGTACGACGTCACCGTCCAGCCCTTCGACTTCCAGACCTTCATCACGCTGTCCCCGACGGTGCTCGAGCAGGTGGCCCCGCCGCCGGCCGGCTCGATCCCGACGTCCATCTTCTCCTACAGTGGCAGCGGCGACGTGACGGCCCCCGTCACCGCGCTGCCCGCGCCGCCTGCGGATGCCACGCCAGGCTGCGACGCCGCCGACTTCGCCGGCTTCCCGGCCGGGCACATCGCGCTCATCAGCCGCGGCGCCTGCACCTTCGCGATCAAGGCCACGAACGCGTACGACGCCGGCGCGAGCGCGGTCGTCATCTACAACAACGTCTCAGGCGAACTCAACGGCACGCTCGGCAACGCCTTCACCCTGGACATCGCCGTCACCTCCGTCACCCAGGCGGTGGGCCAGCAGTTCGCGGCTACCCCCGGTCTCGTCCTGCGGGTCAAGACCGACACCTTCCGCGGCGTCGCCACCTCCTACAACGTGCTGGCCGAGACGCGCTGGGGCGACCCGTCGAACGTCGTGATGGTCGGCGCGCACCTCGATTCGGTAAACGACGGGCCCGGCATCCAGGACAACGGCTCCGGCAGCGCCGCCATCCTCGAGACCGCCGTGCAGATGGCGCAAACGCGCGTCCGCAACCAGGTCCGCTTCGCCTGGTGGGGTGCGGAGGAATCCGGCCTGGTCGGCTCGACGTACTACGTGAACCAGCTGGCGCGGGACGAGGTCGACGCCATCGCCCTCTACCTCAACTTCGACATGATCGGCTCGCCCAACTTCGTGCGCTTCGTCTACGACGGCGACGACTCCGACGGCGTGGGCGCCGGACCGGGACCGGCGGGCTCCGCCCAGATCGAGGCGACCTTCGCGCGCTTCTACGACGCTCGCGGGCTGGCGTACCAGGGCACGGACTTCAGTGGCCGCTCGGACTACGGCCCGTTCATCGCGATGGGCATCCCGGCGGGTGGGCTCTTCACCGGCGCCGAAGGCATCAAGACGCCCGACGAAGCGGCGATCTACGGCGGCACGGCCGGCGACCCATACGACCCCTGTTACCACCTGGCCTGCGACACCTTCGACAACATCAGCCTCGAGGTGCTCGACCAGAACGCGGACGCGGTCGCCTACGCGACCCTGCAATACGGGATGAACACGAGCGACGTCAACGGCGTGCGCGGCCAGGGCAACTTCCGACTGAACCCGGGGCCCGGGCCCGACCCGGAGGCGGCGCAGACCGAGTAGCCACACCTCCGCACGACCGCACGACGACGGCGACCGCACCGCTCGGTGGGGTCGCCGTCGCGTCGCATGCCGGCGTTCAGTCCAGCGGCTTCAACCCGTCCAGCACCCAGGGCATCAGCTCCCCCACCGTCGGGTGCGGGAGCACCACGCGGCGGAACTGGGCCGTGGTCATCCCCGCCGACATCGCCAGCGCGAACAGGCCGATCACCTCGTCGCCGGTGACGCCGAGCACCGAGGCACCCAGGAAGCGGTCGGTGTCGGCGTCGACCAGCACCTTGACGAAGCCCTGCGTCTCGCCCATCTCCTTGGCGCGCGAGATCGTCTTCATGGGCTTGACCGCGCGCAGCACGCGGTGACCGCGCTCGCGCGCCTGCGCCTCGTTGAGCCCCACGCGACCGAGCGGAGGGTCGGTGAAGAGCGCGTAGACGGTGTCGCGCTCGCCGATCGTGCGGGCCTCGCCCGCCGCGCCGTTCGCGTCCTCGGGGCCGCTGCCGCGCAGGTGGTCGAGCAGCACCTGCGCGTCGTGGACGCTCGTGTGGGTGAAGGCGCCGCGGCCGTTGACGTCGCCCAGCGCGTACACGCCCTCGGCGCTGGTGCGGGTGTGCGCGTCGACGGTGACGTAGCCGCGTTCGTTCGTCTCGACGCCGGCCAGGTGCAGGTCGAGGCGGTCGGTGTTCGGGCGGCGGCCAGTGGCCACCAGCAGGTGCGAGCCCGCGATGCGCGTGCCGTTCTGGAGCTCGACGACGACGCCCTCGCCGTCGCGCGCCACCTTCGCCACACCGGAGCCCACCTCGAAGCGCATGCCCTCGCGCTCGAGGATCGCGCGCACCTCGCTGGCCACGTCGGCGTCCTCGCGCGGCAACGCGTGCGACGCGGCCTCGATGACGGTCACCCGCGCGCCGAAGCGCCGGAACACCTGCCCCAACTCGAGCGCGACGTAGCTCGCGCCGATCACCACCAGGTGCTCGGGCAGCGCCTCGAGGTCCAGGATGCGGACGTTGTCGAGCCACGGCACGTCGGCCAGCCCGGGAATGGGCGGCTCGACCGCGCGGGCGCCCACGTTCAGGTAGACGCGCTCGCCGACGAGCTCGCGCTCGCCCACCCGCACGGTCTTGGGACCGGTGAAGCGGGCCCAACCGCGGATCAGGGTGACGTTGGGCTTGGTGGTGAGGTAGCCGGTGAGGCCGTCGCGGCTGCCGTGTCGGACCGCGTTCATGCGCGCCATCGCGGCCGCGAAGTCGACGGACACGTCGCCGACGTCGACGCCGTACTCGGCGCCGCGACGCGCGAACTGCGCCACGCGGGCGCTGGCGACGAGGGTCTTGGTGGGGGTGCAGCCGGCGTTGACGCAGGTGCCGCCGATCGCGCCGCCTTCGACGATGGCGATCGATTCGTCGTCGGGCAGGCCGGCGATCAGCGTGCCGGTCGCCTGGCCGGTGCCGATCAGGACGTGGTGGTAGCGCTCGGGGGTGCTCATACCTCGACCCTAAGCGACCGCGGGGGGGTCGGGCGGCAAAATGCACGACGCAACGACCCGCCGGCCCCTAGGCTCGGCCCATGGTCGACCCCCACGTGTGCCTCACCTGCGGCGCGCACCTCCCCGGCGACACCCCGCCGCCCGCGCTCTGCCCCATCTGCGACGAGCCGCGCCAGTACGTCGAGGAGACCGGCCAGGCGTGGGGCCGCCACGACGCGCTGCTCGCCGGCCACGGGCCACGCATCGAGGAGGAGGCCTTCGGCCTGGTGGGCGTCGGCCTCGAGCCGCCGCTCGCCATCGGGCAGCGGGCGCTGCTGGTGCGCACCCCCGAGGGCAACGTCCTCTGGGACTGCGTCCCCCTGCTGCACGACGCCACCGTCGCGCGCCTGCGTGAGCTCGGCGGCGTTCGGGCGATCGCCGTGAGCCACCCGCACTTCACCACAGGCGTCGCGCGCTTCGCCGCGGCCTTCGACGCCGACGTGGTCCTGCACGCCGCCGACCGCGCCTTCGTCACCCACCCCCACCCGCGCCTGCGCTTCTGGGACGGCGAGCGCCAGCCGCTCTTCGGCGGCGTCGAACTGGTGCGCGCCGGCGGCCACTTCCCTGGTGGCACCGTCCTGCACTGGCCCGCGGGCGCCAACGGCCGCGGCGTCCTCCTCACCGGCGACATCGTCATGGTGGTCCCCGACCGCCGCTACGTCGCGTTCATGTACAGCTACCCGAACCTGATCCCGCTGCCGGTGCGCGAGGTCGAGCGGATCGGGGCGGCGCTGGAGCCGCTGGCAGTCGAGGCGATCGTGGGGGGATGGTGGGGGCGGGTGGTCGCCGCGGACGGCAAGGACGTGGTGCGGAGGAGCGTGGAGCGGTATCGGCAAGCGGTGGCTGGGCGGTTGGATGGGGCGTCAGTACCCTGGCCGGACGCTCCCGGGTGAGTTCATGGACCATGCGACACCGTCTAGAGGCGAACGACCCAGTTCGTCGCGCCGATCCGGACCGCCGTCCTGTACGGGCCTACTCTGACCCGTCTTGGGTTGCGAAGCGATGCGGCCCTTTCGTAAGAATCTCGTGAGACTCAGGGGCTAATCTATGTCCACGCGGCACGACCGCGTGGACTCAGCGGCGGTTCGGGATTCATCCATTCCATCGTCCGAAGCGCCCAGGAGGAACACCATGAAGAACGCCAACCGTAAGGGCTTCACGCTCATCGAACTGCTGATCGTCATCGCGATCATCGGCATCCTCGCTGCGGTGCTCATTCCGAACCTGTTGAACGCGCGCGTCCAGGCCCAGGAACGCGCGGCCGAAGCCTACATGCGCAACGTCGCTACGGCGGCCACGGCCACCCTCGCGAGCGACATCACCCTCGCCATCGCGGACATCGTGGTGCTCGATTGCGCTGCTGGGTACGCCCCCGCTGCGGTCCTTGCGGCCGGGTACGACCTCGGCGACCCGGGCACCGCCGTCACTGGTTGCGCGGTCGCGGATGACACCGCTGGTGGTTTCACGGTGACCGTGACTGCCGTGACCAATACGATCTACACGTTCCCGTAAGCGACGATTGAGTCCGAAAGCGTTGGGCCGCCGTTGTGGCGGCCCAACGCTTAGGTTGTCTGCGATGCGAGCAGCTCAGGGGAAGATGAGCATGAAACCAACGAGCCGAGCCTCCGGCTTCACGTTGATCGAGTTGCTGATCGTCAGCGGCATCATCGGCGTGTTGGCCGCGGTCCTCATCCCGAACCTACTCGTCGCGAGGACGAACGCGTTGGACCGATCGGCCTTGGCCTACGCACGGAGCGTGGTCGTGGCCGGCAACGCCTATCTGGCCGCCGACGTCGACCGAACCGCCGCGGCCTTGGCCTCGGCGGATTGCGCAAGCGGGTACCCGGAACCCGTCGAGCACGCCTTGGGCGACCCCGGCGCTGCGGTCGCGGCCTGCGCCGTGGTCGCCGCCGGGGCCAGCGTTTTCCAGGTGAGCGTGACGAGCGCTACCGGCACCGTCTTCACGCTGCCGTAGGGGACTCGACGCTGGCCTGAAGTGAGGTCGGCTAGCGACGCCCACGGCCCGTGCCAAGGCGGGCCATCGAAGCGCGGGGTGCTCGCCCGACGACGACACCGCGCATGGCAAAGGCACGACCCACGGTCGACGGTCGTCGCCGTAGCCCGTCCAGTAGCCACACGCTGGGCGGGCTGCCCTCGATCCGTAGCGACGCTCGTTCCCCGTCGTTGAAGCCGGGACGCGACGACGCCGCCCACGGAGCGACGCACGCACCAGTGTAGCGATCGTGAGACCTGCCCTCGACTCCAACGCTCTGGCCTGCTCCGCAGGACCCTCGACCTCGAAGAGGCGAGCCCTCCGGCGACGGAGTCGTCGCCGTGGTCGGCGCGCGCCGCGACGTACCCGGCCGGAGCAACACTTCGTGGCGTCGACCACGGTCCGAGCGGTCCCGACGACGCCCGGCGCGAGCAGCCATCAACGCGGCAGGGTTTGCATTCGGACCGAACGCAGGGCGTTTCGAGGGCCGCCCCCACGTTGGCGACGTTCCCGGATCGAGTGCCCATGGTGCGACGCGCCGCGACGCATCGGGCGGCGCCGACACGATGCCGGCCACACGACGGACCTACGGGGTTCCTCGTGGGCCTCTACGAGTCAGCCGCTGAGCTGCCCGATGATCGCGAACATCGGCAGGAACATGCCGGCGACGATGAAGCCGACGACCACACCGAGGAACACGATGAGCATAGGCTCAAGCGCTGCGGTCAACTGGCTGACCGCCTCATCCACCTCGCGCTCATAGAACGAAGCGATCTTCTCGAGCATTGAGTCCACGGCCCCAGTCTCTTCGCCGATCGCGATCATCGAACTGACCAGAGGCGGATACACGCTTGGGTACTTCGACAACGTCACCGATACCTGCTCGCCACGCTGCACGGCGTTCTTCGTTTCGACGAGGATGTCCTCGATGATGATGTTGCCGGCCGTGCCCTTCGTGATCTCGATCGACTCGACGATGTTCACCCCGCTCTTGAGCAACAGGCCGAACGTGCTGGAGAAGCTCGCGATCGACGACTTCTGGACCAACGGCCCCAAGACGGGTAACCGGAGGAGGATCCGGTCGATCACGTGCTTCCCGTTGTTGGTTCGGTAATAGAGCGTGATCCCGACCACGAGCCCTGCGATGATCAGCGGGTTCAGCCACCAGAAGTCGCGGAGGAAGTCGCTGATGGCGACGAGAACCCGCGTGATGAGCGGCAAGTCGCCACCGAGCTGATCGAGAATCTGGGCGAACTGGGGGACGATGCCGGTGAGCAGGAAATAGGTCACCGCCAGCGCGATGACGAGCACCACCATCGGGTACGTCATCGCCGAGCGGATCTTCCCGCGGAGCGCCGCCTGCTTCTCGAAGTACATCGCCACCCGCTCGAGGATCCCGTCGAGGTTGCCCGATACCTCGCCCGCCTTGACCAGATAGATGTACAGCTTGTTGAAGATGCTGCCGTGCTTTGACAGGGCGTCGGAGAGCGGCTGTCCGGTCTCGACGTCCTCCCGTACGCGGTTGAGCGCGTTCCTCATCTGTTGCTTGTCGGCCTGCCGCGCCAGGATGTTCAACGACTGCACCACTGGCAACCCGGCGTTGATGACGGTCGCGAACTGGCGACTGAAGATCGTGACGTCGCGCAGGCCCACGCGGTCGAGGAAGGCCGGCATCTTGAGGTCGGCGTTCAGCCCCGTCTTCGGTGCCTTGATCTCGCTGACGAAGAGCCCCTTGTCGCGCAGCGCCGCGGCGACGTCGCGCTGGGACGTGGCCTCCATGGTCGCTTGCAGCACCTTGCCGGTGCGGTCTCGAGCGGTGTACGTGTAGACGGGCATCGGGGCCTCCAGGGCGGCGCGACGGCAAGGCGGCCGGGTGGCGGCATCATAGCCAACCGGACGCGGCTGGGCGGTGAAGCATCCATCACGCGCCCATGCCCGCCGACGTCGGGCGCGCGCTTGCCCCTGCCCACCCCCACGTGCGACGCTGCGCCCTCGGATGCTGCGCGCCTTCTTCGCCCACTACCGCCCCTACCGGCGCCTCTTCGCGATCGACTTCGGCAGCGCGGTGCTCGTCGGGCTCCTGGAGCTCGGCTTCCCTCTCGCGGTGACGCTCTTCATCGACCGGCTGCTGCCCAGCGGCGACTGGCCGGCCATCGTGTGGGCGGCCACGGGGCTATTGGTCGTCTACCTGGTGAACGCGGGGCTCATGTCGGTGGTCACGTACTGGGGCCACGTGCTGGGCGTGAACATCGAGACCGACCTGCGCGCGAACGCCTTCGACCACCTGCAGCGGCTCTCGTTCGGCTACTTCGACGAGCACAAGACCGGCCACCTGGTCGCGCGCCTCACCAAGGACCTCGAGGAGATCGGCGAGGTGGCCCACCACGGCCCCGAGGACGCCTGCGTGGCGGTGATGACGCTCGTGGGCGCGCTGGCGCTCATGTTCACCATCCACGTGCCGCTGGCCGTCCTCACCGGGCTGGTGCTCCCCTTCAGCGTCTGGCTCACGGGGCGCTACGGCACCCGGCTCACCGCCAACTGGCGCGCGCTCTTCCACCGCGTCGCCGAGTTCAACCACCGCATCGAGGAGAACGTCGGCGGCATCCGGGTGGTGCAGGCCTTCGCGAACGAGGACCATGAGCGCGGCCTGTTCGCCAGCGACAACCTCGCCTACCGCGCCACCAAGCTCAAGGCCTACGGGATGATGGCGGCGAGCGTCTCGCTGGGGTACCTGGGGCTGCGCATGACGCACGTGGTCGTGATGGTGGCAGGCGCGTACTACGTGATCGCGGGCGACCTCACCGCCGGCGGCTTCGTCGGCTTCCTCCTGCTGGTGAACGTCTTCTTCCGGCCGATCGAGAAGGTCCAGTCGGTGCTGGAGCTCTACCCCAAGGGCATCGCCGGCTTCCGCCGCTACCGCGAGTTCATGGCGACCGAGCCCGACGTGGTCGACCGGCCCGGTGCGGTCGAGGCCCCGCCCCTGCGGGGCGCGGTGCGCTACGAGGGCGTCTCGTTCGCCTACGCCGACGGCCGCCCGGTGCTCACCGGCGTCGACCTGGCGATCGAGCCCGGCGAGACGGTGGCCTTCGTCGGCCCGTCGGGCGCCGGCAAGACGACGCTCTGCTCGCTCTTGCCACGCTTCTACGAGCCGACCGCCGGGCGCATCACCGTCGACGGCGTCGACGTCCAGGACGTCACCCTCGCCACGATCGTCGGCGCCGACCGCATCGTGGTGGTCGAGGGCGGCCGCGTGGTAGAGCAGGGCCGGCACGACGAGCTGCTGGCGACGGGCGGGGCGTACGCGCGGCTATACGAGGCGCAGTTCGTCGGGGTGTGACGGGAGCCCTAGACGGCATCGGGCGTGGCCAAGTCTCGGACTCCGGTCGCGGCCGTCCGGTCGATGCTGGGGCATGCCCCACTCCCCTTCCGAAGCCTCTCGCCCTCATCAGAGCGACGACGCCAGACCGGAAGCGCTTGCAATCCAACACGACTCGCAGCAGAATGCATGCATGCCGACGTCCATCACGATCCGTGACGTCCCCGAAGCGACGCGCGACGAACTTGCAGCGCGTGCCGCGCGTAGCGGCCGCTCGCTTCAGGAGTTCCTGCGCCTGGAGCTGATCGAGCTCGCTGACCGCCCCGACCCGAGCGACGTCATCGCCCGTGCTCGCGAGCGCCTCCGGCGCACGGGCACGTCGATCCCGCCGGAGGTCATCCTCGCGTACCTCCACGACGACCGCGGCACGTGACCCGCCGCTCGCTCGTCGTGACCGACGCGTCGCTGGTGCTCGCGTCGCTCCTGTACCCCGGCGCCATCGGAGCGTGGGCCTCCACGGTCTTGACGGGGCACACGCTCGCGGCGCCGGAACTCATGCCGGCCGAGACGACGAACGCCCTTCGGAAGGCGGTCCTCGCCCGCACGGCGAGCCAGGAAGAAGCGGCGATCGTCCTCGCCGAGCTTCAGGATCTTCGGGTCGTCTATTATCCGTTCGCACCCTTCATGGAACGCGTCTGGGAGCTGCGTGCCCACGTCACCAGCTACGACGCGTGGTACGTCGCCCTCGCCGAGTCCCTCGACGCGCCGCTCGCGACGATCGACCGCAGGCTCGCGAACGCCACGGGCGCGCGTTGCCGCTTCCTCGTGCCATCGGACGCATGACCACCCCACGGCGTCTGAGCGAAGCATCGCCGCAACGAACCGGGACCGCACCGACTCCCGCTGCGTCGGTCCATCGCCGCGCACGCTGCGCGGGGTCGCCACCGCGCTGAACCGTCGGCCGAGCATCGATCTCGCACCAGCCTGAACGGCGAGCGCCGGGGACCTCCACCAGGTACCCTCTCCCCCATGCCCCGCGAGTCGCTGACCGCCAAGCGCGCCCGCGCCGCCGCCGTGTTGGACGGCCTGCGGCGGCTCTACCCCGACGCCAAGACCGAGCTCGACTTCGTGACCCCGTTCCAGCTGCTCATCGCCACGCTGCTCTCCGCGCAGGCCACCGACGTCAGCGTGAACGCCGCCACCCCCGCCCTCTTCGCGCGCTACCCCACCCCCGAGACCTTGGCGCCGGCCGCGCCCGAGGACGTCGAGCCGTACATCAAGACGATCGGCCTCTACCGGAACAAGGCCAAGAACGCGGTGGCCGCGGCGCGGCGGCTGGTCGAGGCCTACGGCGGCGAGGTGCCGCGGACGGTCGAGGAGCTGGTCACGCTGCCGGGCGTGGGGCGCAAGACGGCCAACGTCGTCGTGTCGAACGCCTACGGCGTGCCGGCCATCGCCGTCGACACCCACGTCGGCCGCCTCGCGCGACGGCTCGGCTTCAGCAAGCACACCGACCCCGACAAGGTCGAGGCCGACCTGCAGAAGCTCTTCGCCCCCGAGGGCTGGGTCTGCGTGCACCACGGGCTGATCCTGCACAGCCGCCGCGTCTGCGCGGCGCGCAAGCCGAACTGCACGGGGTGCGGCCTGGCGCCGCTGTGCCCCTCGCGAGTCGACTAGGGTTCAGCCAAAAGCGTCAGCGACGTGACGTCTGACCTCGCTCCAGACCTCCCCCGGTACTCGGCCCAACCGGGTCGCATCGCGCAGGTCGACCGTCGTGATCTTGCGCGTCCGCACCACCGACGGCGCGGGCAGCCCGGCTGACCGGTACGCAGGTCCCACGTCCACGTCGCCCGACCACGGCTCGTTCCGGGCGCTGGTGATCATCAGGACCCATGCCAACCCATGGCGACCCGCGTCCGGGAAGGTCGCGACGACGAGACCCGGTCGGTGCTGGAAGGTCGATCGGTCGGTGTACGGGAACGGCAATCGGACGACGTCCCCGACGTCACAGCTCGGCATACGCCCGCCGATCGGCGTCGCCATCCCACTCGTCGAACAGCGCGAACGGATCGTCGACGCTGATTTCCGACAACCTTCGGAGCACGACCTGTCCGTCGACGATGTCGTACACGAGCGTGTCGCCCTCGGCGAGCCCGAGCGCCACGCGCACGGCTTTCGGGATCGTCGTCTGGGCCTTGCTGGTCATGCGACTCGTAATCACGGGCGCTCACCTCCAGGGCAAGGGTAAGGAACCTCCTTACGCACCGTCAAGCGGCGCGTGCCCACTCCATCTGGGCAAGAGCCCATCTGGACAGCGATCCCCCAACCCGGCGACGACCCAGCGCCGCCACCTCGGGTACCCTGCCCCCCATGCCCCAACCCACCCCCACCCTCGACGCCGTCATCGTAGGCGCCGGCCCCATCGGCCTCGAGGCCGCGATTCGAGCCAAGCGCGCCGGCCTGCGCGCGGTGGTGCTCGAGCAGGGCGCGATCGCCAACGCGATCGTGCACTACCCCACCTACATGACCTTCTTCACCACCAGCGAGCGGCTCGAGGTGGGCGGCCACCCCTTCGTCACCGCCACCGACAAGGCCACCCGCAAGGAGGCGCTCGACTACTACCGCAAGGTCGTCGCGAACGAGGGCCTCGACGTGCGCACCTTCACGCGGGTGACCGCGCTGCGGCGCACGGCGGACGGCTTCGAGGTCGACGCCACGCCCGAGGGCGGCGCGCCCACCACCCTGCGGGCACGCGCCGTGCTCGTGGCCACCGGCTACTTCGACCACCCCAAGCCGCTCGAGGTCCCGGGCGCCGACCTGCCCCACGTCTCGCACCGCTACCGCGAGGGGCACGCCGAGTACGGCCGTGACGTGCTGATCGTGGGTGGCGGCAGCGGCGCCGCCGACGCCGCGCTCGACCTGCACCGCCACGGCGCGCGCGTGACGATGGTCCACCGCGCCGCCGACTTCAAGCGCAGCCTCAAGTACTGGGTCCGCCCGAACCTCGAGAACCGCGTCAAGGAGGGCTCGATCCGAGCGCTCTTCCACGCGCGCGTCGAACGCATCGAGCCCGGCACGGTGCACGTGGTGCGCACGCCGCCCGACGCGCCCGAGAAGCACCTCGACGTCCCCGCGAGCCGCGTGCTGCTGCTCACCGGCTACCGCGCCGACCCCACCCTGTTCGCCCAGGCGGGCGCGCGCCTCGACCCCGCCAGCGCGGTGGTGGAGATCGACGAGGCCACCCGCGAGACCAGCGTCCCCGGCCTCTACGCGATCGGCAGCGCCGGTCAGGGCGGGCGCACCAGCGACGTCTTCATCGAGAACGGTCTGCCGCACGCGCGTGCGGCGGTGGCGCACGTGGTGGAGCGCGCCACGGCGAAGCGGCTAGCGCCGGCGACGTCGGTTCGGTAGCTCGAGCACGGACCGCGCCTCGACCCCCACGCGCAACGGCCAGCTCGATTCGCCCGAGTGCACGACGAACGTGCGGTCGGGACGCACGTCCGCGACCGCGCGCCAGAAACCGCGCGTCCGCGAGCGTGGGGACCCGTACTCGACCGCGAAGGCGGTCGTCGCGCCGCCCTCGCGGAGGACGAGGTCGAGCTCGACGCCCGTCGCGGTGCGGTAGAACGCCGCGTCCGCGTCGGGCCGCGTCGCGAGCAGCTCCTCGACCACGAACCCCTCCCACGAGAGGCCGGCGATCGGGTGGCCTTGCAGCGCGTCCCAATCGGGCACGTCGAGCAGCGCGTGCAGCAGACCGCTGTCGCGCACGTAGAGCTTCGGCGACTTCACCAGCCGTTTCGTGACGTTCGCCCGGAGCGGTTCGAGCCGGCGCACGAGCGAGGCGTCGACGAACAGGTCGGCGTACCAGCCGGCGGTCGGCGGCGCGACGGCCAGCCCGCGCGCGAGGTCGGACGCGTTCCACGGTTGCCCGTGCCGGTGCGCCACCATCGTCCAGAAGCGCCGCATGCGCTCGGGGGGCAGCTTCAGGCCGAGCCCGGGGAGGTCGCGCTCCACGAACGACCGGACGTAGGCGCGGCGCCAGTCGAGCGAGTCGGCGTCGGTCGCCGCGAGGAAGCTCCCAGGGAACCCGCCACGCGACCAGAGCCGGTGCACGTGCTCCGCGGTGGCTCCGACCTCGGCTAAGCTCAACGGTCCGAGTTCGAGGGTCGGGATCCGTCCAGCGAGGTGGTCGGACGCGCCCGGGAGCAGCTCGAGCGACGCCGGACCGACCAGCAGCAACCGCCCCGGCCCCCGCTGCGCGGCCACGAGCGCGGGCAGCGACGACAGCAGCTCCGGCACGCGCTGGACCTCGTCGAGGACCACCAGCGCATCCCGGTGCGCATGCAGGTAGAGCTCCGGATCGCGCAGGCGCGCCGCGTGCGACGGGCGCTCGAGGTCGAGGACCACGACCTCGCCGGGCCACGAGCGCGCCACCTCGAGCGCCAGCGTGGTCTTGCCGACCCGGCGCGGCCCGAGCAAGGCCACGACCGGCTCGCGCCGCAAGGCGTCGCGGAGGAGCGGCTCGATGCGGCGTTGGATCATCCTTGCAATTTAAAAGCTGCACCTTCGATTTGCAAGGTTCGCACAAGCGTCCACGACGAGCGCCCCCCAAAGGGCATGATGGAGGCGAACGTCGGCCCACCCCCGACCGGAGGTACCCCATGGACCGTCAACGCACCACCGGCATCGTCCTCGTCGCGCTCGGCGCACTGTTCCTGCTGGCGCAGTTCGGCCAGTTGGGCACCTTCTTGTGGCCGCTCTTCGTGATCGCGCCCGGCGTGGCGCTGCTGATCTGGGCCTTCATGGGTGGCAAGAGCGCCGCCGGCCTCGCGATCCCCGGCAGCATCGTCAGCATGGTCGGCCTCATCCTCCTGATCCAGGCGCTGACCGGCCGCTTCGACACCTGGGCGTACGCGTGGGGCCTGATCGTCGCGGCCGTGGGGGTCGGGACCTGGCTGCACGGCACGCTCGCGGACGACGAGAAGGTGGCGCGCGACGGCCTCAAGACGGCCACGACCGGTCTGGTGCTCTTCGCCGCCTTCGGCGTCTTCTTCGAGTTCGTGATCGGCCTGGGCGGGCGCGCCAGTTGGTTCGGTTCGTGGCTGGTGCCGCTGCTGCTGATCGGCGCGGGCGTCTTCCTGCTCTGGCGCAAGCGCACCGCCGCCTGAGGGCGTGGACGGGAGGGCGCCATGGCCACGCTGGTCGTCTTCGAGTCGTTCTTCGGCAACACCGAGATGGTCGCGCGCGCGATCGCCGACGAGCTCGGCGCGCCGGTCACCGCGCGCGCCCTGCGCGTGGGCGAGTTCGAGCCCCACCACCTGCAGGACGTCGACCTGCTGATCGTGGGTTCCGCCACCCGCGCCTTCCGCCCCAGCCCCGGCACCCAGGCCTGGCTGCGGCGGCTGGCGCCGGGGTCGCTCGCCGGGGTGCGCGTCGCCGCCTTCGACACGCGCGTCGACGTCGCCCAGGTGGGCAACCGCTTCCTGACGCTGATGGTCCGCTGGTTCGGCTACGCCGCCGAGCCGATCGAGAAGGCGCTGCGGCGCGCCGGGGGCGAGCCCGCGGCCGCAACCGCCGGCTTCGTGGTCGAGGACAAGGAGGGGCCGCTGCGCGAGGGCGAGACCGACCGCGCCCGCGCGTGGGCGCGGTCGCTGCGGCGCGCGTCGGCCGCCTGACGCCCCGCCGGGTACCCTGAGGCATGCCGCCCTTCGACACCGCGCTCCTCAAAGCGCTGCTCGCCGCCGCCGGCCCGTCCGGCTTCG
>JARGGE010000069.1 GCA_029210865.1 Trueperaceae bacterium | reverse complement strand
GCGAGGGCGTCGCAGGTCCAGGTCAGCCGATCGCCATCGAAGGCCAGGGTCGCGCCGTCGCCCGCGTACGCGCAGCGCGCGCCCGAGGGCAGCGTGACGAAGGCGGTGGGCTCGGCGCTGCGGCCGAGGCCGCCCAGCACGGGGGCGCAGGAGGTGAGGGCGAGCGCGAGGCTCGCGGCGAGCGCGAGCGTGCGGGGCAGGGTTCGGTTCATGTCGGTCGTCCCTCCATCGTCGATGCGGCGCGGGCCCCGCGGAGCGAGACCGCGCCCGACGCCATGATGGCGCGCCCACCTGGCGGCCGGCGGCTCATCCGGTACGCGCCCGCCACTCCGCCACGCTGAACGCGTACACCGCCATGTCGGCGTAGCCCGCGGCCACCGGCAGCTCACGCCGCAGTACCCCTTCGAAGCGCATACCCAGGCGGTCGGCGACGGCGCGGCTGGGCGCGTTGCCCACCGCGGCGCGCAGGTCGACCCGCTCGGTGCCCAGGTCGTCGAAGGCCTTGGCCAAGAGCGCCCGCGTCACCCGCGTGGCGATCCCGCGTCCCTGCGCGTCGGCGCCGAGCCAGTAGCCGACCGAACCGCGCCGCGGCCGCTGCGACCACGAGTGGATGCCCGCGGCGCCCACCAACCGACCGCGCCACCAGATGCCGCCGTCGACGCCCTCGCCGCGGGCGAGCGCGGGCAGGGCGCGGCCCTCGAGGAAGCCGCGGGTGGCGTCGAGGTCCTGGTCTCCCGCCCAGGGCATCCACGGGCGCAGGTGCGCGCGGTTGCGGTCGATGAGGGCGTGGAGCGCCTCCGCGTCCTCGCGTTCGAGCAGGCCGAGCTGTAGGTCGTCGTCGACCCGCAGCGCGAAGCGCGGCAGCGGCACCGGCCCGGCGTCCGCGCCGGGGCCGTCCCAGTCCTCGCGCAGCAACCCGTAGAAGGCGAGGTCGACGGGGCGGCCCGACACGTTCATGTGGGCGCCGCGCAGCACCGCCTCGGGCGCGTACCCGAGGCGCCGCGCCACCGCCTCGCTGCGCGCGTGGCCCGGCTCGATCGCGAGGCAGACGCGGCCCAGCCCGCGCCCCTCGAAGAAGTGCCGGTGGAGGGCCCGCATCGCGCGCGTCACCAACCCGCGGCCTTGGGCGTCCCGCCGCAGCCAGTAGCCCACCTCGGTGGAGCCGCCGCGCCGCTGCAGGTCGTGCAGCCACATCGCGCCCACCACGCGGCCATGCTCGCAGAGGTCGGCGTGCCAGCCGCGACCCTGCCCGAAGCGCTCGAGCCCCTGCGCCACCTGCCGCTCGGCCTCGGCGCGACCGGGCCGCTGCGCCCACCCGAACGAGGGCGCCAGGTGCTCGTGCTCGGTCGCCAGCAGCTCGGCGAGCGCGTCGACGTGGTGGCGCTCGCGCAGCCGCAGCGCCAGGCCGTCGCCCAGCCGCAGCGCGAAGGCGTGCGCCGGTGCGGGGTCGGGGGTGGACAGCAGCGCGAAGGGGCCGTCCGCCTGGGAGACCGGGTCGGACGGCGGCGCGCTCACGCCAGCGGTTGCTTGTGCAGCGCGGCGTAGCGGCCGGTGACGTGGTGCTCGAGCTGGCGCTCGATGTCGCCCAACAGGCCGCTGGCCCCGAAGCGGAACAGGTCGGGCTCGAGCCAGCGGCGGCCGAGCTCCTCGCGCATGAGGATCATCCAGGCGAGCGCGTCCTTGGCGGTGCGGATGCCGCCGGCGGGCTTGAAGCCCACCGCGTGGCCGGTGCGCTCGGCGTACGCGCGCACGGTGCGCGCCATCGTCAACGAGACCGGCAGGGTGGCGTTCGTCGGCTCCTTGCCGGTCGAGGTCTTGACGAAGTCGGCGCCCGCCATCATCGCCACCAGCGAGGCGCGCCCGACGGTGCGCAGCGTCCCGAGCTCGCCGGTCCCCAGGATCACCTTCATGTGGGCCGACCCACACGCCTCGCGGAAGGCGCGGAGCTCGGCGTGGAGCGCCGTCCAGTCGCCGGCGAGCGCCTGAGCGCGATGGATGACGACGTCGATCTCGTCCGCACCGGCCGCCACCGACGCGCGGATCTCGCCGAGGCGGGTCTCGAGCGGCGTCAGCCCCGCCGGGAACCCGGTCGAGACCGCCGCCACCGGCACGCCGCTCCCCGCGAGCGCCGCCACCGCGGTGGGCACCAGCGCGTGGTAGACGCACACCGCGCCCGTCGTCAGCGGCACGTCGGCGACGCCGAGCGCCTCGAGCAGATCGGGGCGCACGGGCGCCTTCGCCTTGGCGCACAGCCGCCGCACGCGCGCGGGGGTGTCGTCGCCCGCCAGGGTGGTGAGGTCGATCATCGTGATCGCCTTGAGCAGCCAGGCCGCCTGCGCGTCGCGCTTGACGCTGCGGCGGGTGGTGAGCGTGGCCGCGCGCCGCTCGGCGGCCGAGCGGTCGACGCGGAACGAGGCGACCCAGTCGAGGTCGAGCGCCATGCCCGGGTTGCGCGGCAGCGGCCCGATCGGCACGACCGGGTGGGCGGGGACGGGGACGAGGCTGGGCGTGCTCATGGCGGCGGGACCTCCGGAGGGCATCAGTCTAGTCCACGCGGTGCCCCGGCGCCGGCAGCCACGACGCCACCGCGGCGCCCGCCGCCATCAGGCCTGCGAACGTGACCAGCGCCGCCGTCGGCCCCAGCGCGCCGGCGGCGGCACCGACGGCGGCGCCCAGGACGGTCACGGCGCCGATCACGGTGTTCGCGGTGGCGACGTAGGTCGGGCGCGCCTCGTCGGGCGAGGCGTCGACCAGCCAGGTCTTGCGGCCGAGCCGCACGCCAGCGTGCGCGATCCCCAGCCCCAGGAAGGCCGGGGCGTAGCTCCAGGCCGTGCGCCAGGCCTCGGGGAGCAGCGCGCCCACCACCAGCGCGTAGGCGACCGAGGCCACGCCCACGAGCCCGGCCACCGCCATCGTGCGGTGCGCCGCGTCGTCGGCGGCCCGGCCCCACGCCAGGCTCGCGAGGCTCGAGGCCAGGGCGGTCGCGACGACGAAGACGCCCAGGCCGCCCAGACCGGCGGCGACCGTCTGCTGGCCGTACGTCGTCAGGAACGGGCTGGCGAGCGGCACCGCGAACAGCAGCGAGCGCGCGGTGAGGAAGCGCCGGAAGGCCGCGTCCTCGCGCAGGAAGCGCCAGCCCGCGCGCGCCTCGGCGAGCGCGTCGCGCCCCCCTTCGGTGGCGCCGGGCGCCTCGACCACGCGCGCGAAGGCGCCGGCGGAGGCGGCCAGCGCCCCGGCGGCTGCGAGCAGGAGCAGCGCGAACGGCGTGCGCGCCTCGACGTCGGCGACGGTGGCCCGCATCAGCAGACCCGCACCGACCCCCAGCACGCCCCCGAGCGCCGCGCGCCAGGCCAGGACCCGCCCGCGGGCGCCCTTCGGAACGGTCTTGGCGAGCACGTCTTTGTACGCGACCGACCCGACGCCGCTCGCGACCGACGTCACGAGAAGCGCCAGCAACACGGCGACCCCGGCGGCCGTACCGGTCCACCAGGCGACCGCGCCCGCGGTCGCCGCCACGGCCAGCGCCCGCACCGCCGCCGAGGCCGCCCACCAGGGCGTGCGCCGCGGCACCGCCCGCAGCCGGCCCGCCACGGCCAGCTGCGGCAAGAGCGAGCCGCCGTCCTTGATCGGGACCAAGAGGCCGACGAAAGCCGCGGGCGCACCGACCGCCCCCAGCACCCACGGGAGCACGGTCCCGGGTGAGGCGAGCTGCTCGCCGAGCTTGGCGAGCGCCCCGCTCGCGACGTGCCACACCACGTTGCGCGGCACCTCGGCGCACGCGCCCTCGGGCAGCGCGCTGCACGCGCGCAGCTCGTCCTCGTCGAACACGAAGTCGGCGATCCGTCCGGCGGCACCGCGGGTGGCCATGCCCTCAGGGTAGCCGAGGGCCGCCAGCGCACGGCGCCCTACGGGCGTATCGTCTAGGGAAGCACCGACCGCAGGAGGTCCGCATGCACCTGGCCCGCTTCCCCCGCCGCCGCTACACCGCCGGCCCCACCCCGCTCGACCGCATGCCGCACCTGGAGCAGAGGCTGGCCGCCGACCTCGGCCGCCCCGTCCCCGAGCTCTGGATCAAGCGCGACGACCTGCTCGGGCTGACCGCGGGGGGCAACAAGACCCGCAAGCTCGAGTTCCTCGTCGCCGACGCGCTCGCGCAGGGCGCCGACACCCTGATCACCGTGGGCGCCGTGCAGTCGAACCACTGCCGGCTCACGGCCTCCGCCGCCGTGCGCGAGGGCATGGCCTGTCGGCTGGTGCTCGAGGAGCGGGTGCCCGGCAGCTTCCACGCCGACGCCTCGGGCAACCACCTGCTGTTCGGGCTGCTCGGCGTCGAGCGGGCCCACGTGGTGCCCGCCGGCACCGACCTGCATGCGGCGATGGAGGCCCTGACGGCCGACCTCGACGCGCAGGGGCGCCGCGCCTACCTGATCCCGGGCGGCGGTTCGAACGCGCTGGGCGCGCTCGGCTACGTCGCCTGCGCGGAGGAGCTGATGGACCAGTCCTTCGACCAGGGCGTCGCCTTCGACCACCTGGTGGTCGCGAGCGGGTCCGGCGGCACCCACGCCGGGCTGGTCGCGGGCCTGCACGGCGTGAACGCGAACCTGCAGATCACGGGCATCAGCGTCCGGGCGGAGCGCGGCGCGCAGGAGGCCAAGATCCACGGCCTGGCCCAGGAGGTCGCCACCCTCGCGGGCGTGGCCGCGCCGGTCCCCCAGGCCGCGGTCGCGGTCGAGGACGGCTACGTGGGCCCGGGCTACTCGCTGCCCACCGACGCGATGGTCGCGGCCGTGCGGCTGTTCGCCCGCACCGAGGGGATCCTGCTCGACCCGGTCTACACCGGCAAGGCGGCGGCGGGGCTCCTCGACCTGGTGCGCCAGGGCCGCTTCGCGGCCGGCGAGCGGGTGGTGTTCGTCCACACCGGCGGCGCGGCCGCGCTGTACGCCTACCGCGACGTGGTGGCGAGCCAAGTTCCGACCGCATGAGCCCGGCGCGGTCGCTGGTCGTGGGCGTCCTGGGCGGCATGGGGCCCGACGCGACCGTCGACTTCTTCGCCAAGCTCGTCGCCGCCACCCACGCCGAGCGCGACCAGGACCACCTGCGCGTGCTCATCGACAACGACCCCACGGTGCCCGACCGCACCGCCGCCATCCGCGGCACCGGACCCAGCCCGGCGCCGCGCCTCGCGGCGATGGCGCGCGGCCTGATCGCGCAGGGGGCCGAGGTGCTCGTCATGCCCTGCAACACGGCCCACGCCTTCGCCGACGCGATCGTCGCGGCGGCCGGCGACGTCCCCTTCCTCGACCTGATCGAGACGACGGTGGCGGCCACCCGGACGCGGCTGCCCGACGCGCGCGCGGTGGGCCTGCTCGCGACCGACGGCACGCTGGACGGCCGCATCTACCACGACGCGTACGCGGCGGCCGGCTTCGAGGCGCTCGCCCCGGCGGTCGACGACCAGCGGCGGGTGATGGCGGCGATCTACGCCGTGAAGCGCGGTCATGCCGGCGCCGAGGACGCGGCGGCGCTGCGCGACGTCGCCGCGCGCCTGGCGGCGGCCGGCGCCGAGGCGGTGGTCGCCGCGTGCACCGAGGTGCCGCTGCTCCTGCGCGACGGCGACGTGGTGGTGGCCGGCCGCTCGGTGCCGGTCATCGCCTCCACCGACGAGCTGGTGGCGCGCACGGTCGTGGTCGCCACCGCGGGCGGCCGCGGCGGCTGACCACCCGCCGACGAGGCGAAGCATGGCCCAGGCCGGCGTCCGAACGGGGCGCCGGCCGCTCCGTGGTCGGTCCCGGGCCGCGGGCCGGACCGGCGGCGGCCCAGGACGGCGGCACGACGCGGCGACGCGACGACGCGACGCGACGATCCGACGCGGCGGCCCGTCGAGCGCCGCGTCGACCGGCCGAGACGCATTGCGTCTCGCGGCTTGACTCCCTAGACGCATGGCGTCTCTCCTCCCCCCACGCACCCCCGCGCCCCGCCTCGCACGCCGTCACGAGACCCCGTGCCCGAGAGCCTCTACGACCGCCTCGACGCGACCGACCAAGCGATCGTCATCGCGCTGCGCCGCGATGGCCGCCGTCCCTTCCGCGAGATCGCGCGCGAGCTGGGCGTCTCCGAGTCGATGGTGCGCAAGCGCGCCCACCGGCTGCTCGACGACGGCTGGATGCGGATCCTGGCGATCAGCGACCCGCTGGCGCTCGGTGTCCCGGTGGTCGCGACCACGTACGCCAAGGTGCGCCCGTCGGCGCTCGACGCCACGGTCGAGCGGCTGGCGCGGTACGAGTCGGTGCGCTACGTGGCCGTCTGCGTCGGCGCCAACAACCTGTTGGTCGAGTCGCTGCACGGGTCGAACGCCGAGCTGCACGCCTTCCTGCAGGCGGCGCTGGGCGACGACGGCGTCGAGAGCTACGAGACGATGCAGGTCGTGGCGATCGCCAAGAGCGTGTGGGACTGGGAACTCGGCGCCAACGGCGCCCCCGCCCCGCAGCCCCCCGAAGCCTCCGGCCCTCGCGGGCCGCTCCCCGCCCCCAACCGCCGCACCCGTCCCGACCGTTGACCTGAGGAGGTCCCCATGACGCGCATCCTCACCCTCGCCCTCACGCTGCTGCTGGCCCTGACCGGCCTGGCCGCGGCCCAGACCCGCGGCGGCACCCTCGTCGCGGCGTGGGCCCAGGAGCCGGTCGGCCTCGACCCGCGCATCACCTCGGCGATGTCGAGCTACCAGGTCCTCGAGAACGTCCTGGACACGCTCATCATCCTCGACGCCGACCAGAACCTGGTCCCGTCGCTGGCCGAGTCGTGGACGGTCGCCGACGACGGCCTGACCGTCACCTTCGACCTGCGCGACGGCGTCAAGTTCAGCAACGGCAAGGACCTCACCGCCGCCGACGTCGTGACCGTGTTCGAGCGCATCCTCGACCCCGAGACCGGTTCCGGCAACGCTTGGCGCCTCGCTGCCGTCGACGCGGTCACCGCCCCCGACGCGGGCACCGTCGTGTTCGCGCTCAACGCCCCGAGCCCCTCGCTGCTGGGCCACCTCGCCTCGATCAAGGCGCTCGGCATCTTCGACCCCGCCGGCATCGCCGACGGCTCCGTGAACGCGCGTCCCGTCGGCACCGGGCCCTTCATGATCGCCGACTACCAGCCCGGGACGCGGGTGCTGCTCGAGCGCAACCCGTACTACTGGGAAGAGGGCCTCCCCTACCTCGACGCGGTCGACATCCGCATCATCGGCGACGAGACGGTGCGCCGCACCGCGCTCGTGACCGGCGACATCGACTGGGCCTTCGCGGTCCCGCCGCAGTCGGTCGAGGAGCTCTCGGCGCGCGACGACGTGGTCGTCGATGCGGCCGCCGCCGGCGCCTACCACTACCTTGGCGTCAACACCCGCGAAGGGCCGCTCGCCGACCCTCGCGTGCGCCAGGCGATCGCCTTCGCGATCAACCGCGACAACGTCGCCGCCGCCGGCGAGTTCGGCAACGCTGCGGTGACGCAGGAACCCATCCCGGCGACCTCGAGCTGGAGCTTCGGCTACGGGCCCTACGGCTACGACCCCGATCGCGCGCGCGAGCTGCTCGCCGAGGCCGGCTACGTCGACGGCTTCGAGATCGAGATCATACCCACCACCTTCATCGAGGCGACGATCCGCGCCGCCCAGGTGATCCAGGCCGACCTGGCCGCCGTGGGCATCCGCACCGAGATCCGCACGCTCGAGTGGGCGGAATGGCTCGAGGAGCAGGGCACCGGCAACTACGACACGTACGTGTGCTCGTGGAACGGCCTCGTCGACCCGGACGACTACTACTACGCGCAGCACCGCACCGGCGAGGTCTTCAACTTCACCGGCTACAGCAACGCCAGCGTCGACGAGCTCCTCGATCAGGCGCGCGTGATCGCCGATCCCGCTGAGCGCCGCCCGCTCTACGAGGAGATCAACCGCGCGATCGTCGACGACGCGCCGTACGTCTACCTGTACAACCCGCTGCAGCCCCACGCCTACGCCCCCGACGTCGAGGGCTTCCAGGCGCGCGCCGACCAGGCCCTGCGCTTCGTCCGCACCTGGCTCGACCGCTGAGCTGACGACCTTCGGCGGGGCGCGCGCCGCGGCGCGCGCCCCGCCCCACGCCCCGGAGGCGTCCCGTGAACCTCGCCTACCTGCTGCACCGGCTCGGGACGCTGCTCCTGGTGCTCGTCGGCGTCTCGCTGGTCACCTTCGCGATCGTCCCGCTGCTGCCCGGCAGCCCCGTCCGCGTCACCCTGGGCGTGCAGGCCACCCCCGAATCGGTCGCGGCGCTCGAGCGCCAGATGGGGCTCGACCGGCCGCTCGCGGTGCAGTACGTCGACTGGATCGGCGGCATCGTGCTGCGGGGCGACTTCGGCGACAGCCTCATCAGCCGCCAACCCATCGCCGGCGAGGTGCGGCGGCGGGTGCCGGCGACGCTGACGCTCGCGGTCGCGGCGCTGCTCGTCGGCCTCGCGATCGCGCTGCCGATGGGGTTCCTCTCGGCGCTCGCGCCCGGGAGCCGCCGCGACCTGGGGGTGTCGGTGCTCAGCCAGATCGGCGTCTCGGTGCCCGACTTCTGGATGGGCATCCTGCTCATCCTGCTGTTCGCCGAGACCCTCGGCTGGCTCCCCTCGTCCGGGTACCGTCCGCTCGCCGAGGGCTTCGGGCCCTGGGCGCGCCACCTCGTCTTGCCTGCGGTCACGGTCGGCATCATCAGCGGCTCGATCATGACGCGCTTCGTCCGGTCGGCGCTGCTCGAGGTGCTGGGCCAGGACTACGTGCGCACCGCGCGAGCCAAGGGCGTACCGCGCCCGATCGTGCTCCGCAAGCACGTCCTGCGCAACGCGGCGATCCCGATCGTCACCATCGTCGGGCTGCAGATGGCGACGCTGCTGTCGGCGGTCGTCGTCGTCGAGATCATCTTCGCCTGGCCGGGGCTCGGGCAGCTGGCGCTCACCGCGACGCTGCAGCGCGACTACCCGGCGCTCCAGGCGGCGGTGCTGCTCTCGGCGGTCGCCTTCACCGTGATCAACCTGCTCACCGACCTCTCCTACGCGCTCCTCGACCCCCGGGTGGCGTACGCCTGATGGCCACGTCGGCGATCGTCGATCGGCGCAGCCGGCCGGGCCTCGACCTGCTGCGCAAGGCCCTGCGCCACGGGCTGGTGGTGGGCGGCGGCTCGATCGTGCTCCTGCTCGCCGTGGTCGCCGTCTTCGGCGCGGCCCTGGCGCCCTACGCCCCCGTCGCCATGGACTTCACCGCCCGCTTCGCGCCCCCGTCGTGGGCGCACCCCTTCGGCACCGACGACTTCGGCCGCGACCTCTTCTCGCGCGTCCTGCACAGCGCGGCGGTCAGCTTCCAGGTGGCCTTCATCGCGGTCGGCATCTCGGGGACCGTCGGCGTCGCGCTGGGGGTGCTCGCCGGGTACCTGGGCGGCTGGCTCGACGAGGTGATCATGCGCGCGATGGACGTCGCCTTCGCCTTCCCCGCCGTGCTCCTCGCGATCACCGTCATGGCGGTACTGGGGCGTGGCGTCGAGAACGCGATGATCGCCATCGCCATCGTCTACGTGCCGATCTTCGCGCGCGTCACGCGCGGCGCCGTGATCTCGGTGCGCGGTCGCGAGTTCGTGACCGCCGCCCGCGCGCTCGGGACCAGCCACGTCCGCATCATGGTCGCGCACGTGCTCCCCAACGCCGCCGGCCCCATCCTGGTGCAGACCTCGCTCAGCCTCGCCTTCGCGATCCTCGCCGAGGCGGCGCTCTCCTTCTTCGGCCTCGGCACCCAGCCGCCCGACCCCAGTTGGGGCCGGCTGCTCGCCGAGGGGCGCGCCTACCTGGGCCAGGCGCCGTGGATGGGCATCTTCCCCGGGCTCGCGATCATCGCGGCGGTGCTCGGCTTCAACCTGCTCGGCGACGGGCTGCGCGACGTCCTCGACCCACGCTGGCGGCGCCGTTGAACGAGCGGGGCGCCCCCGCCGCGGCGGCGGTCGCCGCGCT
>JARGGE010000068.1 GCA_029210865.1 Trueperaceae bacterium | reverse complement strand
AGCGAAACGTTGTCGCCGGCCATCGCGCGCTCGCCCTGCAGCACGTGTATCGTGACGGCGGGCTGGCTGTCGGCGGCGGTGGAGAAGACCTGCGTCTTCTTGACCGGGATGGTGGTGTTCTTGTCGATGAGCCTGGTCATGACCGAACCCAGCGTCTCTATTCCCAGCGACAGCGGGGTGACGTCGAGCAGCAGCACGTCCTTGACGTCGCCGGTCAGCACGGCCGCCTGCACGGCGGCGCCGGTGGCCAGGGTCGCGCTGCCCCCGCGAACGCCGGCGCCGATGACCAGGGCGCGCGGTAGCATGACGGGGCGGGGGCCGACGGCGGTGCCCCGCGTCCAGGAGGAGTCGATGCAACGCACGCGCGCCGAGCTCGAAGCGATGAGCCACGACGACCTCGTGCACCGGGTGCTCGAGCTGCAGGACCTCCTGCGCGAGGGCTTGGCCGTCCGCCACACCCTGCACGCCGTGCTGAACGCCCTGCTCGCCGCCAAGGACGACGAGGTCGCGCGTTACGCCGACGCGACCGACGCCGACCTCGACCCCGCCGGCCAGGAGCTCAAGCGCGCCTGGGCCGCGGCCCGCCACGCGGTGTCGAACCCGCTCGGCGCCGCCAAGGCCCGACACGAACTCTGAACACCGTCTCGGGCGTGGTTCCAGCCTAGACTCGGGACGGAGGTCTTCGTGAACATCGTCCTGCTCATCGGCATCGCCTTGGTCGTCCTAGGTGGTGCCCTGATCGCCCAATCGCGCCAGTTCGCCCGCCCCGCCGCCGGGCGCGCCGGTCTCGCCGCCATCGTCGCCGGCGCCGCGGTCGCCTTCCTCTCCTTCGCCTTCGTGGTCATCCCCGCCGGCAACATCGGCGTGGTCTTCAACGTCTTCGGCGGCGTCCAGGACGACGAGCTCGGGGAGGGCTTCCACATCGTCCTGCCCGTGCTCCAGCAGGTGACCGTCTACGACGTGCGCCAGCAGGAGCTGACCCTCGCGACCACCACCGGCGATCAGATCAACGCGCGCTCCTCGGAGGGCCTCGACATCGGCGTCGACGTCACCGTCATCTACCAGGTCGCGTCCGCCGAAGCCGCCCGCCTGCACCAGGACATCGGGCCGTCCTACGTCAACATCCGGCTGCGCCCGCAGATCCGCACCGCGGTGCGCGACGGCATCGCCGAGTACAACGCCGCCAACCTGATCAGCAGCCAGCGCATGGAGCTGCAGCGCAACATCGAATCGGCGCTCTCGGACAGCCTCGCGAGCGACAACCTGCGGATCCTCGGCGTGCTGCTGCGCGACGTCCGCATCCCGACGCTGATCACCGACGCGATCGAGGAGAAGCAGGCGGCCGAGCAGCAGGTCGAGGTCGAGGAGAACCGCCGCCGCCAGGCCGAGATCGCCGCGCAGCGCCGCGTCATCGAGGCCGAGGGCGAGCGCGACGCCGCCATCGCGCGCGCCGAGGGCGAGGCCCAGGCGCTCGAGCTGCGAGCGAACGCGCTCCGGGGCAACCCCGACCTGATCCAGCTCGAGTTCGCGCAGCGACTCGCGCCCACCGTGCAGACCATCATGCTGCCCTCCGACGGCAGCTTCCTTTACGACATCCGTCAGCTGACGGGCGGCGGCAACTGACGGCGCGCTAACCGTCGGTGCGCGCGCCGCCCTCCGGGTGCGGGCGCTCGCCGAGCTCGCTGATCAACGCCCGGAAGCTCGGCCCGAAGCCCGGCGCCACGTTCGCCACGACCGTGTCGTCGGGCTCGAGCGTGGTCTCGCCATGCGGGAACAGCGTCCGGGTGCCGCGGCGGATCGCGACGACGATCGTGTCCTGCGGCAGGCGCGCCTCGCGCAGCGACGTGCCGGCGAGCCGGGCGCCGCGCGGCACCTTCACCTCGACGATCTCTTGACCGGTGAGATCGCGCAGCCGCAGGCGTCCTTGGAGCTCGTCGTGCGAGCGCTCGCGCCGCAGCGCCAGGTAGTACGCGCGCGCGAGGTCGGACTGCTTCACCAGGCCGATCGGTCGGTCGGGCGCCTCAGGACGCACCACCGGCATCCGCCCGATGCCGAGCGCCGCCATCCGCTCGAGCACGGCGCTGGCCGGCTCCTCCGGGTGGGCGCACTGCACGTCGCACTGGCAGATCTCGTGGATCGGCGTCGTGTCGGGCAGCTCCTCGCGGCGCGCGCGCTCGAGGTCGGTGAGCGTGACGATCCCGACCATCCGCTCGGGCTCGGCGCGGGGCGTGACGACGAAGCCGTGGTCGTGCGAGGCGACGAGGGCGTCCGCGAGGTCGCGGACGGTGTCCTCCGCGGCGACCGTGGGGACGTCGCGACCCATGACCTCGGCGACGGTCACCGTCTGCAGGAGGTCGGTGTCGCGGGCGCGGATGAGGTTCAGGCCGCGGCGCGCCAGCATCATCTCGTAGTACGAGTCGGTGTGCATCAGGTCGGCCGCGAGGGTGGCGATGACCGCCGCGAGCAGGAGCGGCAGGATCATCTGGTAGCTGCCCGAGAGCTCGAAGACCATGACGATCGAGCTCATCGGCGCGCGCGTGACGCCCGCGAAGACCGCCGCCATCCCGACCAGCGCGAAGGCGCCGGGCCGGATCGCCAACGCCGGGAAGAGCTCGCGCGCCGCGCTGCCGAACAGCGCGCCGAACGACGCGCCGATCATCAGCGTCGGCGCGAGGATGCCCCCCGATCCCCACGAGCCGATCGACGCCCCGGTCGCGAGGATCTTCCCGACCAGGAGGCCCGCCAGGAGGACCGGCGCGCCGAGGTCCTCGTTCAGGACGCCTCCGATGGTGGCGTAGCCACGGCCGAGCACCTCGGGCAGCGCCAGCGCCAGCAGGCCGACCGCGAGGCCACCGAGCGCCGGCCGGAACCACGGGTTGACCTGCCACCGGTTGAGCAGGTCCTCGCTCCCGACCAGCACCCGGATGGTGGCGACGGCCAGGACCGCCGCCAGCAGGCCCAACGCCAGGTACAGCGGCAGCTCGAGCGGCGAACCGAGCACGTACACGTCCGGTACGGAGAAGGCCGGAGCGTCGCCGAGCATGGAGCGCGAGACCGCGGTCGCCGACACCGCACCGATGACGACCGACGAGAAGTTGCGGCCCTCGAACTTGCCCAGGACCTCCTCGAGCGCGAACAGGGCGCCGGCGATCGGCGCGTTGAAGGTGGCCGCGATCGCACCGGCGGCCGCCACCGCCGCGAGGTTGCGCCGGCGCTCGTCGTTGAGGCGGAACCACGACGAGAACAGCGACGCGATCGACGCCCCCATCTGGACCACCGGACCCTCGGACCCCAGCGACGCTCCCGTCCCCACCGACAGCGCCGTCGCGAGCGGACGCCAGAACAGCAGCCGCCGCGAGACGCGCCCCCCCAGGTTCGAGACCGCCACCATGACGTGCGGCACCCCGGACCCGCGCGTGTCCGGCGCCCACCGCACGACGATCGGCGCCACGAGCAGACCGCCCACGGCCGGCGTCAACACCGTCAACAGCGCGGCGGGGACCAGACCGAGGTGGCCGCGGGCCAGGTGGACGAGCTCGCCGACGCCGTGGACGAGGCGGTCGAACCCGACCGCCGCCAAGCCCGCCATCGACCCGACGAGGATCGCGCTCGCCACCAGCGACAGCGTGTCGGACGAGGCGCCGCCGACCGACGTGGCCCCCAGCCGACGCACCACGCCGGCGGCGCGCCCGAGCCAGGACCCGGGGGCACGCGCTCCGGCCATCGCGTCTCAGCCTTCCTGCACGCGCCGAAGCAAGGCGAGCCAGTTGCGGTAGGCCACCTTGTCGATGAGGGCGTCGTCCCAACCGTGAGCACGGAGCGCCTCGATCAGACGCGGCAGACCGGCCGCGTCGCCGATCGCGGCCGGCATGGTCGCGCCGTCGAAGTCCGACCCGAAGCCGACGCGGTCCTCGCCCATCGTCGCGACGAGGCGGTCGAGGTGCCGCACCATGGTCTCGAGCGGGGTGGCCGCGTCGCCGCGACCGTCCTCCCGCAGGAAACCGACCGCGAAGTTGAGGCCCACCAGGCCGTCGCGTTCGGCGAGCGCCGCGAGCTGGTCGTCGGTGAGGTTGCGCGGGCTGGCGCTCAGGGCGTGCACGTTCGAGTGGCTCGCGACCACCGGGCGGGCGCCGTGCTCGAGCAGTTCCCAGAACCCCGCCTCGTTCAGGTGCGAGACGTCGAGGACGATGCGGAGGCGGTCGCACGCGGCCACCAGCGCGCGGCCGGCCGCGGTGAGCCCGGGGCCGACGTCCGGCGTGCCCGGGAAGGCGAACGGCACCCCCGTGGCGAAGGCGTTGGGCCGGCTCCACACCGGACCCAGCGAGCGGAGCCCGAGGGCATGGAGCACCTCCAGCACCTTGAGGTGGACGATCGCCTCGGCGCCCTCGAGGTGCGGGACCGCGGCCAACACGCCGTCGGCGACGGCAGCGTCGACCTCGGCCTGCGTGGTGCACACGCGCAGGTGCCCTTCGGACTCGAGCCGGCGGAGCAGCGCGAACATCCGCAGGGTCGTGCGCAGCGCGTGGTCGCCGTCGATCGGGCCGTTGGGCGCGCGGTCCGCGGGCGTCTTGGCGGGCACGCCTCCCATGCCACCGTCGCGCTCCGGGGTGAACATCGCGAACAGCCCACCGACCAAGCCGCCCTCGCGGGCCCGGACGCGGTCGATATGGCCCTCGGCGAGGCGTTCGCCGAAGGCCCGCTCGGGGTGCTGGAGCAGGGCGAGCAGGGTGTCGTTGTGGCCATCGAAGACGGGCTGCATGGCGCCCAGGCTACCCCGTCGCCCGAGGGAGGGTCCGCACGCAACCCGGCGATCGGCCCGACGCCTCCCGACCCATGACGAAACGGACCGAACCATGGGTTCGATCCGTTTCCGATCTCCTGAGAGATCGCATGGCTCGGCGGGTAGGAATCGAACCTACGACCAATCGGTTAACAGCCGATCGCTCTACCGCTGAGCTACCGCCGAACGAGCGCTCGCGTCGACGACCGGCGGATCGCGGCGCGAGCGGCAATCAGGGTACCAGAGCAGGACCGAACCTGTCCAGCCACTGCGCCACGGGACGCTTCCGTCGGGCTCAGGGGGCGCCCTCGCTCCGCGTCGGTTCGGGCGGCGCCTCGAGCGGCCGCGGCTCCGCGGACGTCAGGTCGTCGCCGAGCACCGACCGAAGGTCGACGAGGGCCGCCGACAGCGTGGGGTCGCGCTCGGCGTCGGCGGCGACGTCGGCCAGGTCGAGGGCCGCGCCCGGCACCGTGGTCGACGCCGCGCTCGCGCGGACGGGCACGTCCGGGGTCAAGCCCCAACCGTCGATGCTGCGGCCGTCCGGCAGCGTCCAGGCGAAGGTGACCAGGCGCAGTTCACCGCCGTTCGGCAGCGCGAGGCTCGTCTGCCCCACCCCCTTGCCGGCGGTGATCCCGCCGTATAGGCGCGCGCGACCGTACGTCTGGAGGGCGCCCGCACGATCTCGGCGGTGGACGCCGTGCCCGCGTCGACGAGGACCGCCACGGGGAGCGCCGTGGCCCGCGGGTTCGCGAAGCCGAGCGAGAGCGGACCCCGAGGCGAACTGCGGTAGTCGAGCACGCCGTCGGGCAGCAACCGATCGAGGACCTGGAGGCCCGTGAGCACCAGGCCGCCGTCGTTGCCGCGCAGGTCGAGCACCAGGCCCCGGACGCCGCGCACGAGCAGGGCGTCGAGCTCGGTCCCGAAGCGCTCCCCCGTGCGCTCGCTGTCGAACGAACGCACCCGCACGTAACCGAGGTCGCCGAGCGTGGCCGTGACGATCACGTCCGGATCGCGTCGGGCGGCCACCTCGGTGACCAGGTCCTTGATGTCGAGGTAGCGGACGTACGGGTCGTCGAGGGCGTCCACCAGGCCCCGCAGGGCCCCCTCGAGCAGCACCGCCGGGTCGGCGGCGCCGAGGTACTCGCCCTCGATGGCGCGCAACACCTCGAGGAACGCCCGCCCGCTGGGTTCGCCGAGCAGCTCGAGGATCGTCGCCTCGTAGCGCGACCGAGCGGCGTCGCCGAGCGACGCCTGGGCGTGCGCGCCGCCCCACACGAGCGCCGCGACGAGCCCGATCGAGCACGCGGCGCGCCCAGGTCCGTTCACCCCACCACCATGCCGCACGGCAGCGCCGCGGTCCGTCGGCACCGACACACGCCCGCGTCCGGGTAGCCTGGGCGCCATGACCCTCGACGAGTACCAGACCGGCGCGCTCGCCACCGCCCGCTTCCCGGACGCGGCCCGCGTCCTCTACCCCGCCCTGAAGCTCGCCGGCGAGTCCGGCGAGGTCGCCGAGAAGCTCGGCAAGCTCATGCGCGACGAAGGCTGGCTGCCCGGCGTCGCCCTGAGCGACGCCCAGCGCGACGCCCTCGTGAAGGAGCTCGGCGACGTGCTGTGGTACGTCGCCGTCCTCGCCCGCGACCTGGGCGTCCCGCTCGAGACCGTCGCCGCCACCAACCTGGCCAAGCTGGCCGACCGCGCGGCGCGCGGCGTGATCGGTGGTTCGGGGGACGAGCGCTGAGCACGGCGCTCGCGGGACGGCCGCGCCCCGACACCGCGCCGGCCGGCACCCGAAGGTGCCGGCCGGCGCTCGGGGGTGCGGGTCAGGCGCTCAACCGCACTTGCTGTAGCCGCAGGACTCGCACTTCATGCAGCCCTCTTCGAAGCGCAGCGGCGCGCCGCAGTCGGGGCAGGCCTTCCCGCGGTTGAGGACGTTCTCGGCGCCGGCGGTCTCGAGCGCGACCGCGATCAGGTCGGCGCGGCTGGCGACCAGGCGTCCCTCGTAGGAGCCGTACATGCCGCCGTTGATGCCGCGCAGCGTCTTCACCAGCGCTTCGGCAGGGACGCCGTACTGCAGCGCGATCGAGACCACCCGCCCGAGCGCCTCGGAGTCGGCGTTCGCCTCGTCGCCGGCCTTGCCGCTCGTGATGAACACCTCGACCGGCAAGCCGTCCTGCTTGTTCACCGTGACGTAGAAGCCCCGGTGCTCGCCGCCGGGCAGCGTCAGCTTGACCGCGTCGGTGAAGCCGGTCAGGCGGGTGGGCCGGTCGAAGAGCGGTTCGCTCGGGAGGCGCTCGAGGGCCGTCGCCGCCGAACGCGGCACCGCCACCCGGGGCGCGGCGCTCGCGGGCGAGCCGGGTGCGGGCACGGGCGCGGCGGGCGCGGGGGCCCGCACCGCCGGCTTCGCCTCCGCCGCGGTCTCCACCTTGGACTCCTTCTTGGTCGACAGCACCTGGAACTGACGCGATCCGTCTCGGTACACGGTGATCCCCTTGCATCCGGTGTCGAACGCCAGGCTGTACGAATCGTAGACGTCGTGCACGGTCGCCTCGTGCGGCAGGTTGATCGTCTTCGAGATCGAGTTGGCCACCATCTCGCCACCCGCGTCGAAGGCGGTCTGCACCGTGCCCTGCATCCGCACGTGGTCGGCCGGCGCGATGTCGTGGGCGCAGACGAGCACGGCCTTCACGTCGTCGGGCACGAAGTCGAGCCCTTGGACGCTGCCGTGGTTGTCCTGCACCGCCTGCACGACCTTCTCCCAGTCCCACGCGCCGCCCTTGGCGTAGGCGGGGTGGGGGGCGTGGCGGTCGAGCAGCTCCCGGAACAGCGGGGCGATCAGCGCCGCGTAGCTCGTGCCGATCTTGCGGTAGATGAAGGGCGCGAAGATCGGCTCGACCCCGGACGACACCCCCATGAGCATGCTGGTGGTGCCGGTCGGGGCGACCGTGAGCAGCGCCACGTTGCGGCGCGGGGTCGCCACCGACGAGGCGTGGAAGCCAGGGAAGGCGCCGCGCTCCTCGGCGAGCGCGCGGCTCGCCTCGGTGGCCGCCTCGCGCAGGTGGGTGATCATCGCGTGCACGGCGGCGCGCCCGTCGTCGCTGTCGTAGCGGAACCCCATGCGGATCAGGGCGTCGGCCAGGCCCATGATGCCGAGCCCCAGACGGCGCAGGTAGTGGCTCATCTCGCGGTTGTCCTCGAGCGCGAAGCGGTTGACCTCGAGGACGTTGTCGAGGAACCGGACGGTGGTGCCGACGTCGGCGCGGAACGCCTCGACGTCGAAGCCCTCGAGCCCCACGCTCTCGTCGCGGACGTACGCGGCGAGGTTGATCGCGCCCAGGTCGCACGGCTCCCCTGGGAAGAGCGGGATCTCGCCGCAGTTGTGGGCGAGGATCCCGTTCGCATCGAACGCGTGCGCCTCGGCCACCGTGACGTCGTAGACCTCTTCGATCCCGTCGTCGTCGATCGATCGGACCGTGGCGACGAAGCGCTCACGGTTCGGTCGACGCGCGTCGCTTGCGAGCGCGTCCCGCAGCCGGTCCCGCTTCGCGGCGATCCCGAACCCGACGACGTCCGCGAACCGCAGCAGGTTGTCGTTGGCGACGACGAGCTCGTGTTGGGCTGCGACGGTGTAGGCCTTCGCGCCACCCCGGCCGTCCGGGAGCTCGCGGGTGCCCGCGGGCCGTCGCTCGCGGTCCAGCGTCGCGATGATCCCCAAGCGCGCCAACATCCGCTGCACCCGAAGGAGCATGGCGTCGTCGGATTGCGCGAGCCGCACCGAGACACCCTTGGCCTGGCGCCCCTGCACGGAGCCATCGGCGTCGAACAGCCCTTGGAGGAAACCGGCGTAGAAGGTGGACGACGCCTGCTCGATCTCGTCCCCAACGGTCTTCACACCACGGGAAACGCCGAAGTCGGCGGCCAGGCGCGTCAGGGCATCCGAAGCGATGCGGATCTTCTGCTCCGCGTCCGTCCGCCACAGGCGCCCGATGCCCATGCCGGGCGCGCGCAGGGCGGCCGTCGCGCGCGCGGCCATCGCCTCGCGCTCGTCCCCCCACAGGTCGAGGCACGCCATGTCGCCCTTGTCGGCCAGGAACGTGCCGTCACCGACCAACATGCCCAGCAGCCAACCCTGCTCGACGTTGCCGCGCCCGGACCACGCACCCGCACCGCGCTGGTCGGTCAACACGACCTCGTCCCCGGGGCGCAACACCCCCGCCTCACACCACTCGCTGTCGATCCGGTCCCGCGTGCGCGAGCTGACGCGCTTCACGCGGTGATCGTGCGTGAGCCGCAGCTCGTAGCCCTCGACCGTGCGCAGCTTGACCACCGGCTTGGTGCCCGTGGGGAAGAAGCCGCGGCTCTCGAGCGGGAAGGTCGCACCGTCGACGACGGCGCAGAAGTCCCGGTCGACGAGGTCGGCCACGCGACGCGCACCGAGGTGCGTCATGACCCAGGTGTCGGCCGTCACGCAGGGGTTGGTCGAACGGATCTCGCCCAGGCTGGCACGCATCGGGTTGAAGTCGTTGATCCGGTCGACGTAGATCAACCCCGGCTCGCCGGTCTGCCAGGCGTGCTGGGCGATCTCCCAGAGCGTGCCCTGCGGCCCCTCGCTCTGGGCGCGGCGCATGAAGTCGTCGCTCACGAGCACGCTGATGTTGAAGGTGCTGATGTCGCCCTCGGCCTGTTCGCGCTCGAGGTCCTTCGACGTGATGAAGTCGTGGACGTCGGGGTGCGTGATCGACAGCGTGGCCATGCCGGCGCCGCGGCGGGTGCCGCCCTGGCGGATGACGCGCAGCGTCGGCGCGAAGACGTAGCGCAGGGTCGCGACCGGACCGGCGTACTCGGCGCCGCCGAGCGCCGCCCAGCGCGCGAAGCTGTCGAAGACCTCGACGGCGAAGGACGACGGACCGCTCGAGGTGCCCCCCGAGCCGTTGACCGGCGTGCCCTCGGCGCGCAGCGTGCTGAGGTCGAGCATCAGGTCCTCGCCGGCGAGCAGGGTCGTGACCACCTGCGCCGCGGCGGCCCAGATGCTCTCGACCGAATCGCCGACCTGCGTCACCGGGACCCCGGTCGGGACCTCGTGGTACTCGACGAACCGCGCGGCGCGGTAGCCGCGGGTGGTGTAGGTGCCGTGCACCAGGTCGAGGAAGGTGCCATCGCGGACCTTCTCGTAGTCGGCGTGGCTCGGCGCGATCGTCAGGAACAAGCGACCCACCGCCGCCTCGTAGCGCCGCTTGGGCGGGAGGG
>JARGGE010000067.1 GCA_029210865.1 Trueperaceae bacterium | reverse complement strand
GCCTCGCGCCCGGTCCGCACGTGGGCGACGTGCTCGCCGCCATCGACCGCGCCCGCGCCGCCGGCGACGTCCGCGGCTTCGACGAGGAACGAGCGCTGGCGCGACGCCTGGTGGCCGAACGCGTGGCCGCCGGGGCGCCCACCGCGCACCGCGACGCCGACCCCTAGGGAACCCCATGCTCCTCAACTACTTCAACGACCCCACCATCCTCGTCGTCGCCAGCCTGATCATGGTCATGGCGCTGATCTTCCACAACATGTTCCAGACGTGGGTGGCGAAGCGCCTCGGCGACCTCACCCCCACCTACCAGGGCTTCGGCCACTTCGACCCCAAGACGCACCTCGAACCGATGGGCGTCTTCTTCTTGCTGCTCCTGGGCTTCGGCTGGACCCGCCAGGTGCCGGTGAACTCGCGCAACTACCCCGGTCGCGGCCGCCGTGAGGCGCTCGTCTGGTACGCCGGTCCGGTCGCCTTCCTGCTGGTGGCGACGGTCTCGTGGTTCCTCACGGTGCTCTTCGCCACGCTGGGCGCCGGCTCGTCGCTGGTGAGCGCCTTCGCGGTCGCGGGGAACGTCGCGATCCTGCACGCGGTCATCCACCTGTTCCCGGTGTTCCCGCTCGACGGTGCGCGCGCCGCGCTCGCCTGGGGTAGCCCGCAGGTGCGCCGGCTGGTGCAGCAGCTCGCCCAGTTCGGCGTGCTCGGCTTCATCGTCATCTTCTTCCTGCTGTCGGCGACGGGCATCACGGGCGCCATCACGCGCCTCTTCCAGGGCCTGATCCTGGGCGGCATCCAGCTGATCTTCCGCGTGTTCGGCGCCTGACCCGAGGGCCCTACTTCGAACGCGCATCCACCAACATGTGCACCACCGGCGCGTACGTCTCGATCGTGTCGACCAACGTCCCGCGCGGATCGAAGCGCCGGATCAGGTGGCCGCCGCGGCGGGCGGCGTAGAGGAAGCCCTCGTCGTCGGTGCCCAGGTCGAGCAGCGTGTCGGAGGCCTCGCCCTGCAGCTTCTCGAACAGGAAGACGGGCCCCAGCTTGCCGTCCGAGTGGACGCTGCGGATCTTGCCGCCGGTGGCGTCGCTCAGGAACAGGGTGCCGCTCGCGCTCACGTGGAAACCGTCGATCAGGCGCATGCCGGCCTGGTCGGCGCCCAGGCGGAAGGCCCAGCGCGTCTCGTACGTGCCGTCGGCGGCAAGGCGCTGGACCTGGCGGTTGCCGTAGTCGAGCACGTAGACCTTGCCGTCGGGGCCGACCTGCAGCCCGCGCGGGTCGTTGAAGGTCCCCTGCCCCGAGCCCCGGCCGCCGAAGGCGTCGACGTGGACGCCGTCGCCGGTGAAGCGCTGCACCACGTGCCGCTCGGCGTCGAGCACCAGCACGGTGCCGTCGGGCGCGCAGGCGATCGCGGTCGGGTAGAGGAACTCGCCCGGCTTCATGCCGTAGCCACCGAAGGTCAGCAGCGTCTCGCCGGCCGGGCCCAGCTTGCGCAGCATCCGGTGCTGCTCCTGGTCGACGCGGTACTCGAAGGTCGCGGTGTAGACGAACCCCTCGCGATCGACGGCGACGGCCACGGGGGCGGTGGAGAACGAGTGCTCGCCCACGCCCAGGTCGCCGAGCGAGACGTGCAGGTTGCCCTCCGGGTCGAGGATGCGGACGACGCCCTGGCGGGCGTTGACGGTGAGCACGATGCGGCTGCCGAGCTCCTCGTCGCTCACCGCACGCAGGTCGGCGGTGTCGAACACCTCGACGACGTCGTCGAGCGAGGGGCGCTCGTTCGGCTCCTTCGCGATCATGCGCATGACCAACGCGTCGAGCGCCTTGGGGACGTTGAGGTTGAGCTGGCGCGGCGGCGGCGGCGTCTGGAAGATCTGCTGATGGACGATCGCCTCGTAGCCGCCCTTGAAGGCCGTCTGGCCGGTCAGCATCTCGTAGAAGACGAGGCCGAGCGAGTAGATGTCGGAGCGGTGGTCGATCTTGAGGCCGCGCGCCTGCTCGGGCGACATGTAGACCGGCGTCCCCACCCGGGCGCCCGTCATCGTCAGGCGCGAGAGCACCTTGCCGCCGGCGATGCCGAAGTCCATCAGCTTGATCGCGTCGTCGCGCACCTGATGGCCACCGTCGCTCTCGCTGACGCCGTTGCGCACGATCATGACGTTCGCCGGCTTGATGTCGCGGTGGATGATGCCGGCCTGATGGATGTGCTTGAGCGCGTCGGCGACGCGCCGCATGATCTTCACCGACAAGTCGATCGTCAGGTCGCCGCCCTCGATGAAGCCCTCGAGCGAGCGGCCGTCGACGTACTCCATCGCCATGAAGTGCTGGGTGCCGAGGCTGCCGTGCTCGTACGTGCGGACGATGTTCATGTGGTTGAGCCGCTGCGCGACCTCGGCCTCGCGGTGGAAGCGCCGGATGAACTTGGCGTCGGCGACGTACTGCTCCATCGGGACCTTGAGGGCCACCACCTGGCCGTCCTCGCGGCGCGCGCGGTAGACCGAGGCCATGCCGCCCGAACCGATCTTCTCGAGCACCTCGTAGCCGGGGATCTCGAGCGCCTCGCCCACCCCGGTGACCTCGACCGCCGCGGGCCCGCGCGTGGTCGGGCGACGGCGGCGCTCGGGCGGCGGCCGGACGCCGGGCTGGACGCGCTCCCGCCGCGACAGCGCCACCCGCGTGCTGCGCGCGACCAGCCTCCCCGCGGGCACGAGCAGGCCCATGGCCAGCGCGTAGGCGAGCAGGGGACCGATGGCGCGATCGAGCCCGCCGAAGTACAGGCTGCCGGCCGCCAGGATCACCGACACGCCGAGCACGGTGAGGGCCACCCACTGCGGCGTGCGCGCCAGCAGGAAGCCACCGAGCACGGCCGCGACGAGCAGCACCCAGATCACGCCGGCACCTCGACGACCACGCACGTGATGTTGTCGGGCCCGCCACGCTCGTTGGCGAGGCCGATCAGGTACTCCACCACCAACGAGCGGTCGCGCGTGCGCTTCAGCTCGGTGAGGATCTCCTCGGGCTTGACCTGACCGTGCAGGCCGTCGCTGGCGAGCACGAGCACGTCGCCGGGCTGCAGGTCGGTCTCGACGAGGTCGGGCACCACCTGCGGCCGCGTCCCCAGGACGCGCGTGACCAGGTTGCGCCACTCGTGCGACTCGGCCTCCTGGGGCGTGAGCAGGCCCTTCTCGAGCTGCTCCTCCACCCAGGAGTGGTCCTTGGTGAGCTGGTAGATGATGCCGCGGCGCACCAGGTAGGCGCGCGAATCGCCGACGTGCGCGAGGTAGGCCTTGTCGTCGAGCACGGCCGCGCACGTGAGCGTGGTGCCCATGCCGCGCCGGGCCTCGCTCTGCGCGGCGGCGTGGACGCGGCGGTTGGCCAGCCGCATCGCCTTGTCGAGCATCGTGCCCACGGCGACGACGCGGTCGCCCGCGGCCAGCTGCTCGGCGTAGCGACCGACGGCGTCGTCGAGCACCTCGACCGCCATCTTGCTGGCCACCTCGCCGGCCGCGGCCCCGCCCATGCCGTCGGCGACGGCGTACAGGTAGAGCGAGCCGCGCGGGAGCGGGTACCGCGAGACCCGGTGGTAGTCCTCGTTGAGGGACCGCACCCGACCGGCATCGGACCCGTGGCCTACGATCGGCGTCGCTCGCACCCGACGAGTGTACCGTTCCGACGTTGCGGCTGCCCGAGCACGCGCCCGCGGTCGCCGGAGCCGGACCTCAGTTGCGCTTGGGGCGCGGCCGCCGCACCGTCTCGAGGTACGGGAAGGCCTCGAGCAGCTCGCGGTAGGCGCGGAAGAGCCGCACCGCCTCGTCGCCGTCGATCGGGACCTCGCGCACCCGCAGGTACGCCAGCGAGCCGTCCGGGAAGGCGAAGGTGGGCGTGCCGAAGACGTCGCGCGCCGCCGCCCGGTGGTGCTCCTGCGCGAGGCAGGTGCGCAGCTCGGGGTCGGCGAGGTCGCGCTCGAAGCGCGCGAGGTGCAGCTCCGCCCGCTCCGCCGCGGCGAACAGCGTCGCCTCGGTGAAGGGCGCGCCGTCGCGGTGGCGCGCCCGCATCAGGCCCAGCCGGAAGCGGTCGAAGGCCTCCGGGCCCTGCCGGTGCGCCGCGCAGGAACCCAGGAAGGGGCGCAGCCCGAGGCCGCCGGTCGCGTCGTCCGGCTCGAGGCGCTCGTTCCACAGCTCGCCGCCTCGGCCGGCCGCCGCGCGGTCGGACTGGATCACGCTGAAGTGGTGCCATTCGAAGCGCAGGCCGAGCGCGCCGGCCACCATCTCGGCCACCTCCGCGCCACGCCAGGCGTACGGGCACAGGTAGTCGAAGTAGACGGCGACCGTCTCGGGCATGGGCGCCATGAGAACACCGTGTGGCCCGGGCCCCCGTCGCGCGCCCTACCCAGGGGGACGCCCGCCGCCAGGGGCCGTCAGTTGGTGGTGTCGGGCCCGTCCTCGGAGGGACGCGGCGGCACGGGGCGCTCGGGGATGGTTCCGAAGCGCTTCTCGTAGCGCGCGACGTTCTCGGCGAGCGTGCGCAGAAGCGCCTTCGCGTGGTGCGGGCTGGTGATCACGCGCGTCTGCACCCGCACCGGCTGCTGCGGGTAGGCGAGCGCCAGGTCGAGGAAGAAGGCGTCGTCGGTGTGCGTCACGATCGCCGCGTTGACGAAGACGCCGCGGGCGACCGCGGGGTCGATCTCGAGCTTGAGCGTCCGGCGCGAATCGGGGGTGCCCGGTGCGGCCGGTGGGGTGGGGGTGCGGGGGTCGTCGGCCATGGGCTCCTCCTGGAGGGGTCGGACGGTGCGCGTCGGGTGGCGCCCATCGCGCGCACGGGATCGAGCGGCACGCGTCAGGCGGCGGCGAGGTTGGCGAGCAGCCGCGGCAGCTCGAAGCGCGCGCGCCCCAGGTCGCCGAGCGCGCGCAGGCGCAGCACCAGCACGCGCGCGCTGGCCTCGGGGGCGCCGGCCGGGCGGGGGGCGACGGCGAGCACCACCGGGCCGCCGCGGTACTCGAGGACCGACTGGTTCAAGCCACCCCCCAACGACTCGGCCAGCACCCGGGCCGCCGCGAGCGAGGCCGCGAGCTCGGCGCCGGCGTCCTCGAACCCGGGCGCCTCGCGCGTGGCCGTCGCCAGCAGCTCGCCATCGCCGTCGACGACCGCGGCGGCGGTCACCCCGGGCACGGCCAGGGCCTCGTCCAGGATCAGCCTCACGCGACCACCTCGGCCAGCTCCGCGGCCGCACGCGCCAGGGCCGCGCGAGCCGCGGCGACGTCCACGTCCGGCTCGGCCCACAGCAGCGCGAACCAGCCCTCGCCCACCGCCCGCGCGAGCGCCACGCCGCGCTCGCCAGCGAGCATCAGCTCCGACGCGGCGCCGCCCCCCAGGTGCTCAAGGCTGGCGCGCCGGAGCGCGTGCCAGGCGTGGGTGAACTCGACGATGGCGCCGTCCAGGTCGAGGTCGGCGTCGCCGCCGGCCGCTCCGGCGCTCCGCGCTTCGTCGACCAGCAGGCCATCGAGCCCGGCCAGCGCCGCCGCGCGGGCGCCAGAGGTAGCGGCGAGTTCGGCGAGGACGTCCTCGAGGCGCGGCATGCCGGAGTCTACCAGCGCCCGGCGCGCGCGCCGAGAGCGTCGCGCCCCCCCGGCCCCCCGCGCGCGCGGAGGCACCGGCAGCGGCCGTCGCGCCGGCGCGGCGTATCGTGGGGGCGATGAGCCAGCTCCACGTCCATGCCCAACCCGGCGAGGTCGCCGGCGTCGTGCTGCTGCCCGGCGACCCCAACCGCGCGCGCCGCATCGCCGAGGAGTTCCTCGACGACGCGGTCCTCTACACCGAGCACCGCCAGTTGCTCGGCTTCACGGGCACGTACCGCGGGATGCGCGTCAGCGTGCAGGCCACCGGCATGGGCTGCCCCAGCCTCGCGATCGTGGTCGAGGAGCTGGTGCGCCTCGGCGCCAAGACGCTCGTGCGCGTCGGCACCGCGGGCATCGTCGCCGACGCGGTGGCGCCCGGCGACCTGATCGTCGCCACCTCCGCCGTGCCCAACGACGGCACCACCCGCCAGTACCTCGCGGGCGCCGCCTACGCCCCGACCGCCGACGCCGGCCTGGTGCGGGCGCTCGACGACGCCGGCCGCGCGCTCGGCACCCCGCCGCACGTGGGGCTAATCCAGACCGAGGACGCCTTCTACGCCACCGCCCCCACCCACGTCCCGGAGCTGCGGGCGCGCGGGGTGCTGGCGATCGAGATGGAGGCGAGCGCGCTCTTCCTGCTCGGCGCCCTGCGCGGCGTGCGCACCGGCTGCGCGCTGGTCGCCAGCAACCGGATCGGCGACGCCTCGTTCGTGCCGCCCGAGGTGCTCGCCGACGGCGTGGCGCGCATGACCCGGATGACGCTCGACGCGCTGCTCGCCGTTCGTGGCGCGGACGCGAGCGCCTGACCGACCCGACCGCACGACCGACCCGACCGCACGACCGACCCGACCGTCCGCACGACCGACCTGGAGGAGGCCCCCATGACCGACGCCGATCACGACGACGCCATCGAGTTCGAGTACCTCGGGATCACCGTCGACGACGGCGTCGCGGTCGTCACCATCGACCGCCCCGACGCGCTCAACGCCCTGAACGGCGAGCTGATGTTCGAGCTCGCCACCGCCCTCGACCTGCTCGAGGGCGACCTGAGCGTGCGCGCGTTGGTGATCACCGGCGCCGGGCGCGCCTTCGTCGCCGGCGCCGACGTCGCCAACCTGGCGCAGCTCGACGACCCCTTCGCCGGCCGCGAGGCCTCGCTCACCGGCCAGGACCTGATGAACTCGCTGGCCGCGCTCCCCTTCCCCACCATCGCCGCGATCAACGGCTTCGCACTGGGCGGCGGGCTCGAGCTCGCGCTCGCCTGCGACCTGCGCGTCGCCGCGACCGGCGCCAAGCTCGGCCTCCCCGAGGTCGGCCTGGGGCTCATCCCGGGCTACGGCGGCACGCAGCGGCTGCCGCGGCTGATCGGGCTCGGGCGCGCGCTCGACCTGATCCTCACCGGCCGCCACGTGGGCGCCGAGGAGGCGATGGCCTTGGGCCTGGTCAACCGCGTCGCCGACGACGCGCTCGCGGAGGCGGTCGCGCTCGCGCGCGTGACGCTGCGGAACGGTCCGGTGGCGATCGGGCTGGCCAAGGAGGCCGTCACCCGCGGCTGCGACGTCACGCTGCCGCAGGGGCTCGAGATCGAGGCGGACCTGTTCGGCATGACGGCGAGCACCGAGGACATGAAGGAGGGCACGGCCGCCTTCCTCGAGAAGCGCGCGCCCGACTTCAACGGGCGCTGAAGTCAACCAGCGTGGTCGAGCATGTGCTTCAGATCTCTCTGGAGCTTTGCGAGCGACTTCGGCAGTTCTACGGCGTCGCCCAGCGTCGTCGTGTCCGCGAGCCTCTTTGTCAACCCAGCCTGATCAGCCGTAGGCGTGTATCGACCACGGACCGCACGAATGCGTTCCTTTGCACCGCGAACACTCTCGAGATCTTGCCTGCTTCGCTCCTCGGCGAACTCCGGCAAGCATTGAAGGAACCAAGTCGCGTATTCGCGAACGGCAAAGATTACGGCCACAGGATCGACGAACTCAGCCGCGATTCGCGGGCTCAAAGTGCTTGCGAGCTCGACGGCGCAATCTTCGTGGGCATCCAGTAGCACCAGGAGCCGAGTGGCACCGAGTCTACGGGCCAATCTGACGTATCGCAGCTGGTCTTCGGCGTCGCGAATGAAGCGGTCACGGCTGACACGAATTGGCTTCAGCAAGACCACTTGTGGAAACCAGGCCCTGATGAGCACAGGAAGGGCCTCGACCTCGCCGTCTCCTTCGACGATGGAGGCCAAACGAACGGCGTCGCTCACTGCCCACCGGCAACCGGCGCCTCGCCAAAGAGCGATTGTTCGGTTGCTACTTCAACGATCGGATCGGCAACCAGTTGTCCGAGGCGAAGCAGTTCTCCTACGGTGAACAATCCCTCCTGAACGACATGAACCAGGTATGCGGGCATCGGCTCGACCGTAGTGACACCGCGATTCATGCGAACGAGGAAGACACCGTTTCGCGCAAGCGCCTCATGGTCGAGGAGGTCGGGTGAATGCGTCGTGATGACGATTTGAGTACCCGCCGATGCCTCTACGAGTGCATCAGCCAAGACGCGCGCGGCTCCGGAATGAAGCGCAACTTCAGGTTCTTCGATACCGATCGTCAGAACACCCTCCTGTTGGATGGCGATGAGCAACGCGACGGCCCGGAGAGTTCCGTCAGACATCGACGTAGCGAAGAACTCCCAAGCGGCTCCGTTGTCCCACTCCTGATCGAAGACGAGCGTTTCTCGCGGACCCGCCTGTCGGTGCTTGACAGATCTAACGCCAGGTACGAGCTTTGCAAGGTAAGCAATGACGCGGTCAAGCGAGCCTGGATCCCGTTCCGCCATGCGCTTGACGATCGAGGCGAGATTCCTGCCATCTCTCGACAGGTACTCGCTCGCGTCGGGCTTCTGGTACTCACGTAGCAACCCGGCATTGGGGTTCAGGATGCCGATCGACCGTAGTGCACGATAGACGGATGCAAACGGGGGAACACCCGACACTGCCCGCAGATACAGATCCCTGGCGTCGACCTGAGCATGCAATCCACTCTCACCGACGGCGACACCGTTCTCGATCTCGAATCCCGAGGGACCGCTCCCCGATACTTCGTGAATGTGGCAGAACTCTCGAGATACGACGTACCCACCTCCAGCCACAGCAGCGATCTGGAATCCGTAGGTCGCGTTGACCTCCTGTGTCGAGACATCGACGTCGATAGAGAGATGCGTGGGATGGCCACTGCTCCTACGCCTTACCTCCGCGATCCCCCCACGTTCACGAATTGCATGATCGAGGTTGTCATCCAGAGCCTCTTTGACGAATCGCAATGCGTCAAGCAAGTTCGACTTCCCTGACCCGTTCTCGCCAACAAACACCGCCAATCCGGGCAGCGATACATCGACGCTTCGGATGCTCTTGAAGTTCCTGACACGAAGGCGGGTGATCATGCGTGGCTCACTTCCAGGTCGGGAGATGCCGCTTCATGCGCAGTCGAAGGCTTCTCGAATGCCAGGCTACCCAACCGTCAGCTCGGGAAGCAGCGCTCCAGGTGCTCGAGCACGGCCCGGTCGACGCGGTCGTCGGGCTGCAGGCGTTCCTCGAGGTTCTCGACGCCGGCCACCGCGCGCAGCGCGGCGCGGCCGGGGTCACCCCAGGCCTCGCCGGGGACCTGACCGGCGTTCACGAGCACCCGCAGCAGGCGCGCTTCGACGTCGCCCTCGATCGGCAAGAGGTCGCTCTCGTCCGGGGTGCCGAAGTACAGCCGCTGGAGCCCGAGCTGCGCCTGCAGACGCGGCACGGGGTCGGGGTCGTCGTCGACGCGCAGGTCGATGTAGCGGTCGTTGTGGCCGCCGTACCCGCCCTCGTCGCGCACGACGAGCAGCGCCGCCGACTGGCGGCCGCGCTTGTCGCCGCCGGCGCGGTCGGCGGCGAGCAGGCCGGCGAGGAGCCGCTCGGGGAACGGCCCCACGTGCGCCTCGAAGCCGGCGACCAGCGCCTCGATGACCTGCGGTCCCGCGAGCAGGTTCCCCTGGGCCGCCAGCCCGGGCTTGGCGACGCCACCGGCCCACGGGTGGCAGCCGTCGCCGGTGAAGCTGACGCTGGCGCCGTCGGCGGCCACGATGCCGTACTGGCGCTGGGCGATCTGGTCGTCGGTGGTCTGCAGCCCCAGGTCGACGAGATCGAGCGGCATCCCGGCCATGAGCGCCTCGACGGCGCGCGGGCCGAAGCCGGTGTTGGCGTAGCTCTGGGTGGCGATCGCCGCGACGTCGGCCACCGCGAACGGCACGACGGCCCCCACGGCGAGGAACTTCGAGGCGGTGGCGACGCCGAGGTCGCCCGTCTCGGGGTCGCGGGCGACGATCGAGAAGGTATGGACGAGGCGGGTCATGCCTGCAGCCTACCAACGGGGGCGACGGCGTCGAGGCACGCCCCCGTGGTGTGATGGCGCCGTGCCGTTCCGCATCAAGGTCTCCCTCTGG
>JARGGE010000066.1 GCA_029210865.1 Trueperaceae bacterium | reverse complement strand
GGGTCGCCGCGCACCGAAGCGTGCACGTAGAGGGTGGGGTCGCGCGGGTGGCGCCCTTCGCGCAGGTCGTCGAACTCGGCGGCGTAGTCGGGCGGGAAGAGGATCGTGTGGGCCGCGAGCGCCGGGGTGGTGCCGCGCACGCCCAGCAGGGCGACGGTGCCGGAGAGGCTCGGGTGCCGCCGCTCGGGCGCGGGGCGCCCCGACCAGGCCAGCGCCCAGCGCCGGTCGACCGCGGCCACCACCCCGTCCACCGCGACGGGGCCCGCGTCGGTGACCACCTCGCGGACCCGCCCGCCGCGCACCGGCAGCGCCGCGACCGCGACGCCGGTCCGCACCTCCACCCCCAGGTCGGTCGCGAGGGCGCGCAGCGCGCGCACCACGCCGTGCACGCCGCCGACCGGCAGCGTCACGCCCTGGCCGAGCTCGACCCAGGCGATGTTGTGCAGCACCGCAGGCGCCCGGTACGGGTCGCCGCCGAAGTAGGTGGCGAAGCGCAGGAAGAACGGCAGCAGGTCGCCGCGCACGCCCAGCGAGGCGAGCAGCTGCGGCAGGGTCGCTCCCGGTCGAGCGCGCCAGCCGGCGCGCAGGCCGTACGCGGCGAGCCGCGCGAGCCCGGGGGCCGGGCCGCGCACGAAGGTCGGGGCGGCGTCCTCGTACAGCCGGCGCGCGGCCTCGAGGGCGCGGCGGTAGGCGCGCCCCTCGTCGGCGTCCAGCCCCGCGAGCGTCCGCTCGAGGTCGCTCGACACGTCCCAGACGCGTCCAGACGGGTAGACGTAGCGGCACAGCGGGTCGAGCGGGCGCAGCTCGAAGGGGCGCTCGCGGCCGGCGTCGCGGAACAGGGCGTCGACGACGTCGGGCAGCGTGAAGACCGAGGGGCCGACGTCGAAGCGGAAGCCTTCCGCGCGCCACTCGCCCGCCTTGCCGCCCACCTCGGGCTCGCGCTCGAGCAGCGTCACCCGCGCGCCGCCGAGCGCGAGGTCGATCGCCGCCGCCAGCCCGGCGAAGCCCGCCCCCACCACCGCCACGTGCGCTCGGCTCACGGGTACGTCCGCCCCTTCCAGGCGTAGCCGCCGCGCCGCGCGAGCGCCCGCGCAACCACGGCGGTGAGCGCGACGGGGCCCGCCGGCTGCAGCAGCGCCTCCACGACCGGGCGGCCGCTCTTGGCGTTCGCCAGCATCCGCAGAGCGATCCCGGCGCCGGCGAGCGCCCACCAGCGCGGATCGAACCAGGCGACCAGCCAGGGCGCGGTGTAGGCGACGAGGTTGAGCGCCCAGATCGCGACGAGCGCGGCGGGCGACCCACCGGCGGCCGCGAGCACGTTCTTGCCGAACCCGGCGACGACGTCTCCCCAGCCGCGGTACATGCGCGTGGCCACCCAGGGCCCGCCCAGCCGCAGCGTCAGCGGCACCCCGAGGCGCTTGGCGCGCTGCGCCAGGCGCACGTCCTCCAGCACCTCGGCAGGGCGCGCCGCGTGCCCGCCCACGCGCGCGTAGGCCTCGCGGCGCCAGGCCATGACCTGGCCGTTGGCGGCCGCCAGGCTGGCGAAGGGCAGCGCCCGCACCAGCGGGTGGGGCAGGTTCGCGAGCAGCAGCAGGTCGACGAGCGGCACCAGCAGCCGCTCCCCCAGGCTCTCGCAGCGCTGGCGCGGCCACACGGTCAGGAGGCCGGCGTCGGTGGCGGCGAGCTCGGCCACCACCCGCTCGAGCGCCCCCGGCGACCACGCCACGTCGGCGTCGGTGAACACGAGCACGTCGCCGGTGGCGGCGCCCGCCAGCTGATGGCAGGCCCAGTTCTTGCCCGACCACCCGGCCGGCAGCGGCATGCCGCGCAACAGCCGCAGGGCGGGCGCGCCGGCAGCGGCGTCCGCGACGAGCCGCGGGGTCGCGTCGCGGGAACCGTCGTCGAGCACGAGCACCTCGTCGGCCCCCTGGGCGAGCCAGGTGGGCAGGGTGGACGGCAGCGTCGCGGCCTCGTCGCGGGCCGGCACGAGCAGCGACACCCGCGGGCGCGGTCCTGACCCGGGGCGCGCCGCGGACCCGGTCCGCGCCCGCGCGCGGGGCCGCCCCCGCGCGCCCACCACCGGGAAGGCGACCAGGTTCAGCGCCAGCACGGCCCCCTGCGTGGCGAGGAACGCCGCGACCGCCAGGAACGCCGCGTCGGCCACGCTCATCGCGCCCCCCACAGGCGCGCGACCCAGGCCGCGCGCTCGTGGGTGCTGCCGGTGCCCGGCCACCAGAGCTCGTAGCCCGGCACCGGCGCCTCGGGATCGGCGGCGGCGGCCACGTCGGCGTCGACCCGCGCGAGCACGGCCGCCAGCGCGGCGACGGCCTCCTCGGCCGAGGCGCCGGCCGGCAGCGGCGCTCCGGCGCGGACGTACACCTCGGGGCGCTCGGCGCCGCGCACGACCGCCCGGAAGGCGACGGGCCACACCGGCACCCCCGCCCAGCGGGCGACGGCGGCCGCGCCCGGACGGGTGGGCCCCAAGGGCCCCGGCGGGCGCAGGCGACCCTCGGGGAACACGACGAGCAAGGCGCCCGCCGCGGCACGCCGCGCCGCGGCCCGCGGTCGGCTCGCAGGCACCGCCCCCAGGCGCCGGAAGAAGCGGAAGCGCTCGAGCTGCGCGTCGTCCATGATGGCGCCGGGCGGGCGCCCGTGGCGCACGGCGAAGGCCCAGGCCAGGTAGGCGTCCCACCAGGCGTGGTGGTTGGCGACCACCACCGCGCCGGCCCCGGGCGGGGGCGCCTCGAAGTGCCCCCACACGCCGGCGAGGCCCCGCCGCAGGGCGCGGTTCATGCGCGCGGGCACGAACGCGGCGACCAGCTGCTCGAAGGCCGTGGCGATCGGACCGCTCATCGCCCCGTCCCCGGCACTCCACCGCCGCGACCGGAGCGCCCCACCGCCCACACCGCCAGCATCGCCGCCGTGGCGACCGCGCCGGCGAACGGGAGCCCGAAGAACGCCAACCCCACGCCGATCAGGAAGGCCTGGGCGAGGTACGTCGCGCGCAGGTCGGGCGCGTCCTCGTGCGCCAGCCGCGGCTCGACGCGCAGGAGCAAGGCGACGAGCACGGACCCGGCGACGTACCAGCCGAGGAAGTTCGTCCAGGCGACGCCGAAGTACGCGCCGCGCTCGAAGACCCAGAAGCCCTCGCGCACCATCAGCGGGTCGAGGCCGAGGTCCCAGGCGACCAGCGCGGCCGGCGCCCCCCAGCGCGCCCGAGGGCCGGGCGCGACGGCCAGCGCGATCAGCCCGAAGGCGAACCAGCCGATCGGCACGAGCAGCGGCACCCCGAAGAACGCCGGTCCGGGGGCCGTGTACGTGTAGGCCCCGAACGGCACGCCGGTGCGCGAGCCGAGCACCTCGACCGCCCAACCGAAGACGAGCGCGACCGCGAGGAGCGCCCACGCACGGCGGCCGTAGCGCACCAACGCGAAGGCGAGGACGGCGGCGGCCAGCGCGCCCGTGCTCAGGTACGCGAGGGGCACGAAGCGGTCGGGGAACAACGGCGTGGGCACCATCGCCAGCGCCCACACGGCCAGCAGCGGGCGCCACGGGCGGCGCGCCGAGGCGCGCACCAGCTCGCCGAGCCGCGCCAGCGAGCGCGGGTCGACGGCGAGCAGCACGCCGCCCACGACCAGCAGGTTGGTCGCCAGGAAGAACACGGCCTCCTCCACCGGTAGCCCCAGCGGACGCCACCCGAGCGTCAGCTCCGGGGCGATCCACCAGATCGACCACTCGATGGCGAGGCGGTCGGCGACCCACAGCCAGAGCGTCGGGAGCCCCACGGCGAGGCCGAAGAGGCGCGCGCGCCCGGCGAGCAGGTCGCCGCCGAACGCCCACTGCAGCGCGAGCACCGGACCGGCCCAGACGAGGATCATGCCGAGGTAGGTGCCCGGGTCGGTCGGCAGCAGCAGCAGACCCACCGCGGCCGCCCCGAGCGCGGCGGCGGCCACCCACCAACGCACCACGGCGAGGCGCGCGACGGGGCGCTGCGCCGCGGCCCCGTCGACCGCGGGCACCGGCAGGCGCCGCGACCAGGCCAGCGTCGCCAGGCCGACGGCCAGCGTCTGGAGGACGAAGAAGGCGGCCTCCTCCACCGGCACCACCCGCAGGGTGGCGAGCACGCGCCCCTCCGGGTAGCCCCACACGCCGCGCGCCACCAGCTGGTGGTCCCAGGGGAAGGTGTACGCGAAGGCGACGGCGACGAGGACGCCGAGCGCCACGCCCGCGCTGCGCTCGCCGGCGCCGCCGAGCGGGCGCCCCGCGCGCAGCACGATCCCCGCGTCCCAGGTCAGCACGGCGAGCCACGGGAGCGTGAAGCCGACGTGGAACCGCGCGTAGGTCATCGCCTCGCCCCACGCGAGCGCGGCGAGCGCCGCCACGGCGAACGGCAGCGCCCACGCCCATCGGGGCACGGACGCCCGCGGGGCCGTCCGGGTCACCTCGGCGAGCGGCCCAGGGCGCGCCCGATCACCGATCCCAGCGCCGCCATCGCCGAGCGCAGGTCGCTCAGGATCTCGCGCGCGGCGTTGCGCCCCGAGGCGCCCATGATGCCGCCGCCGGGGTGCGTGCTCGCGCTGGTCATGTACAGGCCCTTCACCCCGGGCGCGCGGTACGCGTGCCCGCCGAGGAAGGGGCGCAGCGCGAACATCTGGTCGAGCGACATCTCGAGGTGCATGACGTTGCCACGGAACAGGCCGAGCTCGCGCTCGAGCCACAGCGGATGCTGGAACAGCGAGCCGACGATCGTCTCCTTGGTCCCCGGCGCGTAGCGCTCGAAGGCGTCGACGATCGACGCCTCGACCTCGGGGCCGATCGTGTCCCAGTCGCGCCCGCCCGCGAGCGCGTACGGGAAGTACTGCGCCCACAGCCAGAGCACCTCGCCGCCGGGCGGCGCGAGCGTCGGGTCGACGGCGCTGAAGCTCATGGCGACGATCGGCGGGTCGGCGGCCGGGCGGCCAGCCAGGTAGTCGCCGTAGGCGGCGGCGATCTGGGCGCGGTCGCGGGCGATCAGCTGCAGCGCGCGCCGGGCGCCGTCGTCGGGGTACGCCGGGTACCGGATGGGGCCCGACAGGGCGAGCCGCACGATGGCGCCGAAGCCGTTGCCGACGCGCATGTTCTTGGCCGCCGGCGGCCGGTGCGCCTCGGGCAGCAGCTTGCCGAAGGTCTCCAGCGCGTGGACGCCGGCGAGCACCACGCGCGCCGTGTAGACCTGGTCGCCGACCCGCACCCCGGTCGCACGGCCCCCCTCGACGAGGATAGCGTCGACCGGGGCGGCCAGGTGGACCTCGCCGCCGTGGGCCTCGACGTGGCGTGCCAGGGCCTGCGTCAGCATGCCCGACCCCCCCTTGGGTCGCGCCATGCCCCCCTCGTGGTACAGCGGGTGCCACAGCAGGAAGGGCGAGGTCATCGGCTCGCTGGGGGGCGGCCCCGACTGCGCCGCCATCCAGACGAGCGGCGCCTTGACCTTCTCCTCGGTGAAGTAGTCGTCGACGAGCTCGCCGTACGGCTTGAGGATGCGCGGCAGCGCCTGCTTCCAGTCCCCGGGCACCGCCTTGCCCGACATGGCGGTGCGGCCGAGCTCGAGCGGGTTGGGCGTGGAGAGGAACAGGTCGCGGACGGCGTTCGCGAACGGGCGCCACTCGTCGAGGAAGCGCCCGTAGGCGACCCCCTCGCCGGGGAAGCGCGCCTCGATCCCCTCGATCGTCGCCGCCTCGGAGCGGTGGAACATCAGGTGGTCGCCGTCCTCGAAGGGGGCGAAGAAGAGCGGGTCGACGTCGATGTACTCCAGGCCGAAGCGCTCGAGGCCGAGCTCCTCGACGATCGGCGTGTTGCGGATGAGGATGTGGGCCGAGCCGCCCAGGTCGAACTGGTAGCCGGGCACGTGCTCGACCGTCGAGACGGCGCCGCCGGCGATCGGGCGGCGCTCGAACACCGCGACCTTCAGGCCCGCTTGCGCGAGGTAGGCGCTGGCGACCAGCGCGTTGTGACCGGCACCGATGGTCAGGACGTCGTAATCGGGCACTGGGACCCTCCAAGGGGGCTGACGCGTGGCGTCAGGAGCGACCGCCGGCCACGACGCCCACCAGGGCGCGCGGGATCAGCGCGACGCGCTCGACGGGCCGCAGGTAGGCGCGTCGGTTGAGGTTGTCGTGGCCGTTCTGGCGCAGCTTGCGCAAGATGCCTTCGTAGTTGAGCGCCGCGACCGCCACGCCCAGCGAGGCGACGCCCTGCAGCCGGGGGATGCCGCGCCAGCCCTCGCGGTAGAGCGCTTGGGCGAGGTCGCCGAGCTCCTCGAGGAGCGCCACGTACCCGGGCGTGACGCGGCCGGCACGCAGGTCGTCGAGGTCGACCCCGTACTTGGCGCGCAGGTCGGCGGGCAGATAGCAGCGCCCCATCCGCAGGTCCTCGCCCACGTCGCGCAACACGTTCGTCAACTGCATCGCGTTGCCGAGCGCGAGCGCCATCGCGAGCGTCTCCTCGCCGCCGCGGTACCCGCAGATCGGCGCCACCATCCACCCGACCACGCCGGCCACGCGCCGGCAGTAGACCATCAGCTCGTCCATCGTGGCGACGTCGGCGGGTTCGAGGTCGGAGAGCAGGCCCAGGCGCAGCTCGTCGAAGGCTTCGAGCGGCACCGGGTAGCGCTCGAGCAGCCAGGCGAGGCCGACCTCGACCGCCTCGTCGGGGTCGGGGGACCCCGCGTAGGCGCGCTCGACGCCCCCCCACCACGCCGCCAGGCGCTCGCGGGCGGCCTCGGCGGTGGGCGCCTCGTCGACCGCGTCGTCGCCCGCGCGGCAGACGGCGTACACGAGCGTCACGGCCGAGCGCTGCTCGCCGCGGAAGATCCGCGAGCCGAGGTAGAAGCTGCTCGAGTGCTCGCGCGTGGCGTCCGTGCACGCTGCGATCGCCTGATCGACGGTCAAGGGCCCCTCCGCTCCCAGAAGTTCTGCGGGGACGCTAGCACGGCCGCCAAGCCGCCAACGTGGCCGGGCCTAAGATCGCTTAGGGCGCCGCCGACCGGCACGGCGGCCGCTCAGCCGCCGGTCGGAAGGGGCACGCGCGCGTCCTCGGGTCGCTCGCCACCGCCGTAGCGGGCCACCACGTAGTCGTCGAGCATCTTCTGGAAGCCGGGGACGATCTCCGCCCCCTGCAGCGTGCCCACGAACACGCCGTCGCGGTACACCGGCGCGCGCGGGGTCTCGCCGGTGCCCGGCAAGGAGATGCCGATGTCGGCGTGCTTCGACTCGCCCGGCCCGTTGACGACGCAGCCCATGACGGCCACGCGCAGGCCCTCGACCCCCGGGTAGGTCTCCTTCCATGCCGGCATGCGCGCGCGCAGGTAGGCTTGGATGTCGCGCGCCATCTCCTGGAACAGCGTGCTGGTGGTGCGTCCGCACCCCGGGCAGGCGGTGACGTCGGGGGCGAAGCGACGCAGGTCGAGCGCCTGCAAGATCTCCTGGGCGATCTCCACCTCGCGCTCGCGCGGCGCGCCGGGATCGGGGGTGAGCGAGACGCGGATGGTGTCGCCGATGCCCTCGGTCAGGAGCGGCGCCAACCCGGCGGTCGAGGCCACCGCCCCCTTGAGCCCCATGCCGGCCTCGGTGAGCCCCAGGTGGAGCGGGTAGGCGCAGCGCGCGGCGAGGCGGCGGTAGACGTCCCACATGTCGCGCACCCGGCTCACCTTCGCCGACAGCACGATCCGCTCGGCGGGCAACCCGGTGCGCTCGGCGAGCTCCGCCGACCGCAGGGCGGACTGGATCATCGCCTCGATGGTGACCTCGCGCGCCTCCTCGGGCTCGGCCTTGCGCGCGTTCGCGTCCATCAGCTCGGTCAGCAGCGCCGCGTCGAGCGAGCCCCAGTTGACGCCGATGCGGACCGGACGGTCGAAGTGCTTGGCCACCTCGATCATGGTGACGAAGTTCTCGTCGTGCCGATCGCCCACGCCGACGTTGCCCGGGTTGATCCGGTACTTCGCGAGGGCCTCGGCGGTGGCCGGGAACGCGCGCAGCAGCTGGTGGCCGTTGAAGTGGAAGTCACCGACGAGCGGCACGTCGAGGCCCGCGTCCACGAGCCGCTGGCGGATCTCGGGGACGGCGGCGGCGGCGGCCTTGGTGTTCACCGTGACGCGCACGATCTCGGAGCCGGCGCGCGCGAGCGTGGCCACCTGGGCCGCGGTGCCGGCGGCGTCGGCGGTGTCGGTGTTCGTCATCGACTGCACCACGACCGGGTGCTCGCCGCCCAGCAGGACGCTGCCGATGGGGACGGTGACGGTGCGGCGGCGTGGGTACGGGTCCATGGCGCCAGTCTACGGGGCGGCGGACCGGCGACCGTAGGCCGCGGTGCGCTCCCGGAGCGCCGGCGGCGCCGGCGCTGGGCCTAGGTGGACTCGCGCTCGCCGAGGAGCGGCTCGAGCTGCGGCCACAGCGCTTCGCTGACCGAGAGCGCCTCGCCGCCATGGATGGTCTCGCGCCCGCGCCAGTCGCCGAAGCGCCCCCCCGCCTCGCGCAGCAGCACCGGGAAGGGGCCGCAGTCCCAGGCGTTCATGACGGGGTCGAGCATGACCTCGAGGCGACCGCTGGCCACCAGCGCGTGCCCGTACGCGTCGCCCCACCCCGCCTGGAAGGCGGTGGCGGCGCGGACCCGGTCCCAGGCGCCGGCCCGCCCGTGGCGCGCGAAGGAGCCTGCGTCGGTGAAGCCGACGAAGGCGTCGGCGAGGCGGTCGGTCGCGCGCACGCGCACGGGGCGCCCATCGAGCCGGGTGCCCAGGCCGCTCGCCGCCGAGACGGTCATGCCGAGCGCCGGGAAGTGGGCCACCCCGACCTCGACGCGCCCCTCGATCGCCAGCGCCACGAGCACCCCGTAGAGCGGCACCCCGCGCACGAACGACTTGGTCCCGTCGATCGGATCGAGCCACCAGACGTGGCTGGCGTCCGCGCGATCGGCCCCCTCCTCCTCGCCCACGACGCCGTGGTCGGGGAAGGCGCGGCCGAGGTGGGCGCGCAGCACCTGCTCGGCGTCGCGGTCGGCGACGGTCACCGGGGTGGCGTCCTCCTTGTACTCGACCGCGACCCCCGTGCCGAAGTGGGCGAGGGTGCGGCGGCCGGCCGCGAAGGCGGCCTCCAGGGCGACGTCGAGGGCGTGCTGTAGGTCGGCCATGGCGGGCAGCCTACCGCTCGCGGGGGCGGCCGCGGGCGACGGCGCGCGCTAGCATGCGGGCATGCTCATGCCGCGCGCGCGCCTCGAAGCCGCCGAGCGCTCGACGCTCGCCCCCTACGCCGCCTTCGCCGACGCGTCGCGCGGCCGCGCCCACGCCGAGGCCGAGAGCGCCTTCCGCACCGCCTTCCAGAAGGACCGCGACCGCGTCATCCACACGAGCGCCTTCCGGCGCCTCGAGTACAAGACGCAGGTCTTCGTCAACTACGCCGGCGACTACTACCGCACGCGCCTGACCCACACGCTCGAGGTGGCGCAGGTGGCGCGGTCGATCGCCCGCGCGCTCGGGCTCAACGAGGACCTCGCAGAGACGATCGCGCTCGCCCACGACCTCGGGCACCCGCCCTTCGGCCACGCGGGCGAGCGCACCCTCGACCGCCTGGCGGCCGGCTTCGGCGGTTTCGACCACAACCGCCAGAGCCTGCGCACGGTCACCGAGCTCGAGGCGCGCTACCCGGGCTTCGTCGGGCTCAACCTCACCTGGGAGACGCTCGAAGGCATCATGAAGCACGAGACCGAGTACGACGTCCCCGACCTCGTCTGGGAGCCCGACCTGCGCCCGAGCCTCGAGGCGCAGGTGGTCAACGTCGCCGACGAGCTCGCCTACAACGCCCACGACCTCGACGACGGGCTGCGCTCCGGGCACCTCGCGCCGCATCAGATCGTCGACGTACCCGTGGTCGCGGAGCTCTTCGCGCGCCTGCGCCTCGACCCGGTGCGCTTCGACAACCAGGCGCGCTACGCGCTGGTGCGCGAGCTGCTCGGGCTGGCGATCACCGACGCGATCGAGCACACGCACGCGGCGATCGTGGCGGCCGGGGTCGACTCGCTCGACGGCGTGCGCGCCC
>JARGGE010000666.1 GCA_029210865.1 Trueperaceae bacterium | reverse complement strand
AAGAACCGGATGCTGCTCTGCGAGGCCAACCAGTGGCCCGAGGACGCCGCCGCGTATTTCGGCTCCGGGGACCAGTGCAACATGGCTTTCCATTTTCCCGTCATGCCGCGCCTCTTCATGTCGCTGTGGATGGAGGACAGCTTCCCCCTGACCGACATACTGGAGCAGACGCCGGCCATCCCGGAGAACTGCCAGTGGGCGGTATTCCTGCGCAACCACGACGAGCTGACGCTGGAGATGGTCACCGACGAAGAGCGGGACTATATGTACAAGATCTACGCCCGCGACGCCAAGGCCCGGATAAACCTGGGCATACGCCGCCGCCTGGCCCCGCTGCTGGGCAATAACCGCCGCAAGATAGAGCTGATGAACATGCTCCTGCTCTCGCTGCCTGGCACCCCGGTGCTCTACTACGGCGACGAGATCGGTATGGGCGACAATTTCTACCTGGGCGACCGCAACGGCGTGCGCACGCCGATGCAGTGGAGCCCGGACCGCAAC
>JARGGE010000665.1 GCA_029210865.1 Trueperaceae bacterium | reverse complement strand
CGCCGCCAGCGGGCCCTACGGGCTCGTCGCCATCCTGGGCGTCGCCTACTGGAAGCTCAGCCAGAAGAAGGACCGCCAGATGCAGGAGCTGTTCGACCGCGTCGCCGAGCTGTCCGCGGCGCAGACGACCGCCATCACCAAGATGGAGGCCGCGCTCGTGGCGCTGAAGGAGGCGATCTCGGACCTGCGGCGGAGCTGACCGAGGCGCTCCGGATGGCCCTCTTGGCAGCCGTGGAACCCATCGAAGTTCCTCTCGAATACCTCCACAACTGAGCTTGATGGAGCCGCAGAACAACGCCTGTATGTCCTCGCGATCGGGACGGACCCGAGGCCGCAAACGACGGAGGACGAGACGATGAAGGTGCACGAGCTGATCGAGATCCTGCGGGACATGGACCCTGAGGCCGATGTCTTCCTGGCTGTCCAGCCAGGATATCCCTTCGAACACCGGGTGGCCGGCGTGTGCCAGCGCGGCGACTGGGCCGACGAAGACGACACCGC
>JARGGE010000664.1 GCA_029210865.1 Trueperaceae bacterium | reverse complement strand
GATCATCTTGTCCGGGTTGTTCCAGAACTGGTCCCAGTCCTTGTGCGCCAGCAGCAGCTTGTTGACGTAGCCGTGCTTGCTGCCGCTCTGCACCGGCGGGTTGACGTAGGTGTAGATCGTCTGCGACGAGGAGTAGCTGTTGCTCCAGGTCCCCGAGGAGCGGCTGGAGGACGAGAAGGCCAGGTTGACCAGCAGGTCGGCATCGTCGGGGCTGGCTTCCCGGCGCGCCTCCAGGATCAGCAGGAACGCCGGCAGGCCGCGTTCGACCACCAGCGGCTCGTCGTAGTTGACGACCGCCTGCTCGAGGTCGTTGGCGAAATTGGTCGTCGCCCGGTCGATCAGCGCGCCGCAGCCGCCCAGCAGCATGGCCAGCAGCATGGCCGGCGCGACGGCGGCGAGCCTCTCGCGACCACTGCTCACGGGGCCGTGACCGGGACGACGGTGAACGAGACCGGCCGCAGCCGGGGCTCGATGCCGTCGAACTCGAGCACGATCTCGACCG
>JARGGE010000663.1 GCA_029210865.1 Trueperaceae bacterium | reverse complement strand
CACCGGCATCGGTGCCTCCCTGTTCGTGGACGGTGGCATGACGCTCTCCCCCGGCTTCCGGACGGAGGGCTGAAAACCGTGAACGCGGAGCAGCAACGGCTCGAGGCCCGGCGCGCAGGGCGCGAGGATTGGCGTCTGTGGGGTCCCTACCTGGCTGAGCGGGCCTGGGGCACGGTGCGCGAGGACTACAGCGCGGACGGCACCGCGTGGGAACACTTCTCCCACGATCAGGCCCGTTCCCGGGCGTACCGGTGGAGTGAGGACGGCTTGGCGGGGTTGTGTGACCGAAGACAGCGCCTGTGTCTGGCCCTGACCCTGTGGAACGGGCGGGACCCGATTCTGAAAGAGCGGGCGTTCGGACTCACCGGCAACGAGGGCAACCACGGCGAGGACGTCAAGGATCTGTACTTCTATCTGGATGCCACGCCCACCGCGAGCTACCTGCGGTACCTGTACAAATACCCCCAGGCCGCGTTCCCCTACACATGGCTCGCCGAAGAGAACCGGCGGC
>JARGGE010000662.1 GCA_029210865.1 Trueperaceae bacterium | reverse complement strand
ATCTCGTCGATGCCGACCCGTTTCAACTCGGCGAGCTTGCGATGCCCCCACCCATCCCAATCGGAAGCGAGTACCTTTGCATCGATTTCGACAGCGTCTTGGGCCGGTGTCGGCCACGGACCCTTGGTGTCGGTGCTCGTCGCCCGCCACCGATACCACGACGAACGAGGAATCCCCAGACGTTGACAAAACCGGGTGACCGTCATGTTGGCGTCCCGCCGTGCCGTTTCGAGCTCCTCGAAGCCGGGTAAAGAGCCCCCCCTTTACGCCACAAACGAAGCTCCACATGTGCTTCACCCAACGCCGAGGTCAGCTCCTCAATGTCGGCCTGGAGTCGCTGCTCCCGGCTCGAACCGCCGACACGGCCACCCGCCGCGATCGCCGCCTGGCCACCATCTAGGAACCGGTCCCGCCACTTCGCGATCGTGGTCTCTGATACCCCTTCACGACGTGCTGCCGCAGCAATCGTGACCTCACCACGCAAAACAGCCAACACAATCCGGGTCTTCTCCTCCA
>JARGGE010000661.1 GCA_029210865.1 Trueperaceae bacterium | reverse complement strand
ACGAGGGACAACCCATGTCGCCGTACCAGGCGATGGAGCGCGAGCTCCCGGAGGAACACCCGATCGACGCCACGGTCGAGCGCCGGGTTCCCCAGCGCAAGCTCCGTCGCCGCATGCGGGACGCGGGCGAGCGCCTCATGCAGGGGCTCGGCGAACGGCGGGGCCTCTGGATGCGGCTCGAGGAGCTCCTCGGCCTCTACCACTCGCGACGCGAGGAGACCTACTTCAACCTCGGCTACGACCACGACGTCGCTGCCGGTCGCGTCGAAGGCCTGCGCGCCCTCGATGACCACCAGACCTCGTCCGATGCGCGGTCGCTCGCCGACCAGCTTCGCGAGCTCGCCATCCAGGCCGACGTCAGCCGCACCGAGAAGGTCGCGGCGCTGCTCGAGGCCGCCTGGGCGCTCGCGCTCGATCTCTCACCCAACCGCACCAACCACAACCGGAGGACCCGATGAACAAGAACAACAAGAAGCGCATGAAGGCTATGGAGAACCTTCGCCTGCCCGAGCTGCAG
>JARGGE010000660.1 GCA_029210865.1 Trueperaceae bacterium | reverse complement strand
CCACTTGAACCCAGATCGGATGCAGGTGGTGGTGGCGGGGGACGTCGCGGTCATTCGATCGCAATTGGTGGAACTCGCCTTCGGACCGATCGAGGTCGTGGACGCGGAGACGGCAAAGGTCATCGAGCGCATCGACGTGCCGAAGCCCTACCGTTCCTTTTCCTGCAAAACGCCGTAGTCCTGCCTACCCGCGGTCTCGACCGAACCGGGGTTTTCACGGTTCTTCGGGCAGCAGCGCTTCGGGCTTCTTGACCGGCGGCTTGTCTTCCGGCGGGCTGTCGGCGGTCGCCGCGGGCTTGGTCGACGTGGGCGGCGGCTTGGAGGGGGGAGCCGGCGGAGGCGTGGGTGTCGAGGTCGCCGCGGGCTTGGTGGACCGGGGCGGCGGCTTGGGAGCGGGCGCCTTGGGTGTCGACGTCGGCGGCGGCGCAGCGGGCGTCGGCTGCGGGCTCGCCGACGCAGCTGCCGTCGGCTCGATGGCAGCATCGTCCGTTTGGGCATCCGGTGCGCCGATGCCGATC
>JARGGE010000065.1 GCA_029210865.1 Trueperaceae bacterium | reverse complement strand
GGCGGCAGGGTCGGTCCGACGGCCGGACGGTGCGCCCGCATCGGCCGGTGCGCCCGCGTCGCCAGACGCGTCGGCCTCGGCCCACAGCAGCAGGCGCCCGCCGGCGGCCTCGGTGGGGTCGGGACGCCAGAGGGTGTGGAGGACGGGCACGCTGCATCGTAGCCGGAAGGAGTGGGGTGGCGCGTTCCCTCGGCTCGGCTACGATGGAGCGTCGTCCATCGGAGGCGCCCTGTGGCCACCCTTCCCCCCGGCACCATCGTCGACCTCAGCGAGTACGCCGCCGAGGTGCTTCGCTTCCTGCCGCCCGACGGCGGCCTCGTGGTGGTGGTGCACCCGTCGGCGCTGCGCGCCACGGGAAGCGCGCACACGCAGGTGGCGCAGCTGGGCGAGGACGGCCTCGCCTGGCTGGGCGCCCTGGACGAGGGCATGCTCGTGACGCTCGACGAGCCGCCCGACCCCGACGCCCGCGCGGCGTGCGCGGCGTGCTTCCTGCGCGGCGAGCGCCTGTGGGAGGTCGTGCGCCCGGGGGCGCTGCGGGTGGCCGAGGCGCCCAAGGCGCCGTCGACCGTCTACGCCGGCAGCGAGCTGCGGCCGTGGATCGTGCTCGGCGAGACCGACACGGGCGACCTCCTCGCCGCCCCGCTCAACGACGCGAGCAACCCCAAGTGGTGGACCCCGGTGCTGCCGAGCGCCGCGCTGTCGTTCCCCGGCAACGTCAAGGACGCGCAGGTCGAGCTCGCCCACGTCTGGAGCCTGCCGGCCTCGATCCCGTCGGTGGGCGCGGTGACGCCGGCCGGCCGTGGTGCCGTCGAGCGGGAGGTGCGGGCGTACGTCGGCGGGTGACGCGCTCGACGGCGGCGGTGGTGCGCCCTGGCCGTCGGCGCGGCTCACGCCGCCGCCGCGTGCCGCGGGTCAGTGCCCCGTGCGCTCCAGGAAGCCGAGCAGCACCTGGTTGAAGGCCTCGCTGCGCTCCTCGTTCGGCAGCAGCGCGGCGTCGCGGAGGATCACCAGCTGGGCGTCGGGGCGCGCGAGGACGAAGTCCTCGGCGTCGGCGTACGAGCTGAAGCCGGGGGCGGTGCCCCAGACCAGGAGCGCCGGTTGGCGGGTGGCGGGCCAGAGCTCCGAGACGTCCTGGTCGAGGCTGCCGCTGACGAAGGAGAAGACGATCCAGCGCGCGTCCTCGGAGCGCAGGTTGCGGTCGTAGGAGGCGAGCACCTCGTCGGTGAGGCTGTCGCGGTCGGCGTAGGCGTCGAGCAGGAAGAAGCGCTGCGCGCCCTCGTCGACCAGCAGGCCGGTGAAGACCTCGCTGACCACCGGGTTGGCGAGGACGTCGAAGGTGCGCTCGCGGCTCGCGTCCTGCGGGCGGTTGAGGCTCTGGTAGCCGGTGGGCGCGATGAGCGCGAGGCCGGCGACCAGGTCGGGGCGCTCGGCGGCGATGCGGATGGCGTGCGCGCCCGACAAGCCGTTGGCGACGAGCACGGCCGGTTCGCCCACCACGTCCTCGAGGAAGGACGTCACCTGCGCCACCAGGTCGTCCTGGGTGGTGCGCTGCTCGGGGCGCGACGAGCGGCCGAAGCCGAGCAGGTCGACGGCGTAGACGCGGTAGCCGGCGTCGGCGACGGCGGGGGCGTTGAGGCGGTACTGGAAGACGCTGGAGCCCCCGCCGATGCCGTGGACCATGACGACGGGCGGGCCGCTGCCCAGCACCTCGTAGCCGGTGACGAGGTCGCCGAAGGGGGCCGAGGCCACGCAGGCGCCGGGGATGACGGCCTCGGGGCCGACGCCGTCGACGACGGGGACGCAGGCGGTGAGCAGGAGCAAGGACAGGGCGATCGCGAAGGTGCGCATGTCCGCACGGTAGCGCCGTCGCGGGGGCCGGACGAGGGTCCAGCGCCCTGTCTGCGGCGCCGTGACGGGTGTGCCGCTGGGGGCTCCCGGCGGGTCTAGGGTGGTGCGATCCAACGTCCAACGGTGGGTTCGCGAAGGAGACGACATGGCCGATCTCCCGAAAGCCGCAGCGCTCGGCGACGGTTCGACCGCCCGACTCGTGGAGGCCGGCGCCGACCGGTTCCAGGAGGTCCGGCGCGCCGGCGGGCCAGATGGAGGCGTTCTTCCGGACCGTGACGGCCCGTGACGCCATGCCGCCGCTCGGTCCGCAGCTCTGGCGGGCCCACGGGATGGCTGGTCGGACCGCCTCTGCCCGTGGATTGAGCCTCCGACCTTCTCGTGGCGGGGCGCAAGCCGCGCCCACCGCGGCTATCCTGAGCCCGACCCGCACGCACCGCGTCCGATCGGTCCGCGGCGGGGCGCACGGCCGCGCGGCGCCGTACCGCCGACGGCGCGGTCGTCGACCTGGAGGGACCTGTGGAGCACCCCGAGCGATCGATCGCCCAGTGGCAGGACCTGATGCAGACCGGCGCGGTGAGCGCCGTCGAGATCGTCGAGCACTACCTCGCGCGCATCGACGCCGTCGACCGCGACGGGCCGACCCTGCGGTCGGTCCTCGAGGTCAACCCCGACGCCGTGGCAATCGCGAAGGCGCTCGACGACGAGCGCCGGGCCTCGGGCCCGCGCGGCCCGCTGCACGGCATCCCCGTCCTGCTCAAGGACAACATCGACACCGGCGACCGCATGACGACGACCGCCGGCTCGCTGGCGCTCGAGGGGCACCGGGCACCGCGCGACGCCTTCCTGGTGGCGCGCTTGCGGGCGGCCGGGGCCGTCGTCCTGGGCAAGACCAACCTGAGCGAGTGGGCGAACGCGCGCTCGACGCGCAGCTCGAGCGGCTGGAGCAGCCGGGGCGGCCAGACGCGCAACCCCTACGCGCTCGACCGCAACCCCTGCGGCTCCAGTTCCGGCTCGGGCGTGGCCGTCGCCGCCGACCTGACGGCCGCCGCGGTCGGCACCGAGACCGACGGCTCGATCTCCTGTCCGGCGTCGGTCAACAGCGTCGTCGGCGTCAAGCCCACCGTGGGCCTGGTGAGCCGCACGGGCATCATCCCGGTCGCCGCCTCGCAGGACACGGCCGGGCCCATGGCCCGCACCGTCGCGGACGCGGCGATCCTGCTGGCGGCGATGGCCGGCGCGGACCCCGAGGACCCCGCCACCGGCGAGGCGGACGCGCACGCGCTCGACGTGCGCCTGCTGCTCCGCGAGGACGCCCTGCGCGGCGCGCGCCTCGGCATCGTGCGCTCGTGCTGCGGCCGGCACGAGGGCGCCGACGCGGTGTTCGAGCGCGCCCTCGAGACGCTCCGCGACCTGGGCGCCGAGGTCGTCGACGAGGTCGACCTGAGCGGGATCGCCGCCGCGCACGAGCACGAGATGCGGGTGCTGCGCGTCGAGCTCAAGGCCGGCATCGACGCCTACCTGCGCGCGCGCCCCAACGCGCCGGTGCGCAGCCTCGCCGACGTCATCGCCTTCGACGAGCGGCACGCCGACCGCGTCATGCCCTACTTCCGCCAGGAGTTCCTCGAGATGGCGCAGGCGGAGGCCGGCCTCGACGACCCCGCCTACCTCGCGTCGCTCGCGGCCTGCCGCCGCATCGCCCGCGACGAGGGCATCGACCGGGCGCTGCGCGAGCACCGCCTGGACGCGCTCATCGCGCCCACGGGCACGCCCGCCTGGGTGACCGACCCGATCGACGGCGACCGGCTGCTCGGCCTGTGCGCCTCGGCGGCGGCGGTGGCCGGGTACCCGCACGTCACGGTGCCTGCCGGCTTCGTGCACGGTCTGCCCGTCGGCCTGTCGCTCTTCGCCGGGGCCTACCAGGAGGGCAAGCTGCTGGCGTACGCCCACGCCTTCGAGCAGGCCGCCGACGCGCGCCGGTCGCCGACCTTCCCCGAGCGGGTGGTCTAGCCAGGCGCCTTGGGGCGGCCGCTGGGCCCGCGCACGCCGCGGCGCGAACGTCTCCAGCCGGGCGGGTGCGTGGGGGTCCGGCCGTGAGCCCGGGGGCGGCGTTCGACACGGGTTCGGGTGCACGTGCCGTCGGGCGCCGCCGCTTCCCGGGCCACGGTCGCTGGGCCGAGCGGGTCGGATGGCGACCGGTGGGCCGCGCTCACCCGCGGTGGGCCGAAGGTTCGCCGCGGCGCTCCGGTTTGATGTCGAGCAGCGGCGTTCCGGAGACGCAGTCGAGCCCGCGGACGGTCAGTCGGTCGCCGTCGATGGCGATGAGGCGGACCGAGGAGCTGGCGATCGGGTTCGGCCGGTTGGGCGAGCGCAGCGCGAAGGCGCCCAGCGTCTCGTGCCGGCCGCTGGGTGCCTGGGTCACCAGGTCGCGCCGCGCACGATGCATCCAGTAGAGGAGCTGGAGCTCGTCACCGACGGCGATCCCTTCGAGGGCCGGTTGCCAGCGCGCATCGAGCAGGACGGTGCAGTCGGGTCCGTGCTCCGGGTCGCCCCGCCGCGGGCACTCGGCTCGCGTGGCCCAGGGCGTCTCGATGCGGCCGATGAAGATCAACGCGGCGTGGCGCTCCACCGGCAGGTCGATGACGGCCTCGCCGGGGCGACGCTCGACGGCGTCGAGGCTCATGGCTGACCAGCCAGCATGATCCGAGCCTCGGTCGTGCCACGGGTGTCGTCGCTCATCCGCGGCGTGGCGGTGCGATGCAGCCGCGCGTGACGCATGGGTACCTCCTCGGGCCATCATGCGCGATCGGACCCGCGCAGCGGCGGGATATGGAGGCCAAGCGCCCGTCGCCGTGGCTCGCGGACGCGCGTACGCTGAGGGGGATCGGCCCGCGTTCGGCCACGTCGGGCGCCCAACGGCACCGAGCCTCCGAGGGCGCCGTCGCGCCGAGGCGCGCCGCAGGAGGACGGCATGGATGGGATGACGATCCTGGCGATCGCGCTTCTGCTCTACGGGGCGCTGTGCCTCGCGCTCGCGCTCTTCAAGGCTCCAGCGGCCATCTGGGACCTGGGCAAGATCGAGGGCTTCAAGAAGCTCCTCGGCGAGGTCGGCACCCAGGTGTTCATCGGCGTCTGGGGCGTCGTTGCCATCGCCATCGGCATCTGGCTGCTGGTGCGCTAGGGTCTGCCCGAGCCATCAGCTCCATTCCATGCGCCCTCACGACCTCGATGCGGGTGCGCGCGAGCGCCCTGCTCCGGCCCGAAACGGAGACCCCATGACCCGTCGCTTCGTCGCCCTCCTGCTCGCCCTCCTCGCCGCCGTCGCGCTGGCGCGGCCCGACCCCGTCGGCGCTTGGTGCGGCGTGCTCGGCCCGACGTCCTGAACCTCGAGATCCGCGTCACCCTCGCTACGGACGAGGCGGGCGCCGGGCTGACCGGCACCATCGACATCCCCGCGCAGGGGCTGGAGGCGTTCCCGCTGGCCGACGTCGTGCTCGACGGCGACCAGATCGGCTTCGTCATGCCCGGCGTCCCCGGCGATCCCACCTTCGTGGGCACCCTCGACGGGGACCGCATCGAGGGCACCTTCACCCAGAGCGGGCAGGCGTTCCCGTACTTCCTGGAACGTGGCGACGAGCCCATGGCCCTGCGGCCGCAGGAGCCGCTGCCGCCCTTCCCGTACGACGAGGAAGAGGTGGCCTTCGCCAGCGGCGACGTCACCCTGGCCGGCACGCTCACGCTGCCGCCGGGCGACGGGCGCGCCCCTGCGGTGCTCCTGATGACCGGCAGCGGACCGCAGGACCGGAACGAGGAGATCCTCGGCCACAAGCCCTTCCTGGTGATCGCCGACCACCTGACGCGCGCCGGCTACGCGGTGCTGCGCGTCGACGACCGCGGCGTGGGCGGCAGCACCGGCAGCGACACCGACGCCACCTACGAGGAACTGCTCGGCGACGTGCTCGCCGGCGTCGCGCTGCTGCGCGACCACCCGCGCGTCGACCCCGAGCGCGTGGGCCTGCTGGGGCACAGCCAGGGCGGCTTCCTGGCGCCGGCCGCCGCCGTGGAGGCCGATGGCGACGTCGCCTTCGTCATCCTGATGGCGGGCCCCTCCGTCGATGGCTTCCAAACGCTCCTGGCGCAGAACGAGCGGATCATCGAGCTCGCGATGCGCGCCGCGAACCCCGCCGTGACCGACGAGGCCGTCGCGGATGCCGTCGCGAGCCAGTTCGCCTTCCTCGAGGCGCTCCACGTGCTGCTCCAGGACGGCGACCTCGAGGGCGCCCGGGCGCTCGTCCGCACGCGCGTCGAGGAGGAGCTCGAGGCGACGCCGGCGGACCGGCGGCCCGACGACGCCACCATCGAGCAGATCATCGCTGCCAACCAAGCGGCGACCGCCAGCCCGTCGTTCCGCGCCTTCGTCCTCTTCGACCCGCGGCCCTACCTCGAGCAGCTGACCGTCCCGACGCTGGCCTTCTTCGGCGGCCTCGACGTGCAGGTGCTCGCGGAGCAGAACGAGGGACCGATGCGCGAGGCCCTGGCCGCCGCCGGCAACCCCGACGCCACCGTGGTCACGTTCGCGGGCCTCAACCACCTCATGCAGCCCGCCACCACCGGCAGCGTCGACGAGTACGGCGCCATCGCCACGACGATCGACCCGATCGTGCTCGAGACGATCACCGACTGGCTGCAGGTGCGCTTCCCGGTGCGCTGAGCGGGGGGCCGATGGGCGGGCGGCGCGCGGGCGATGCCGGTGCGCCGCCCGCGCCCATCCGGGCGCCCGAACGGCGCGCACGCGAGGCTCAGGACGGCGTGGGCGGCCCCTCCTCCCGCGCCGTCGCCTGCGCCAACCGCGTGACGAAGGCGACCAGCACCCCGACGCCCACGAGCACGTAGATCATCGTGAAGACCTTGCCCGCCGCGGTGACCGGGTGGACGTCGCCGTAGCCGACGGTGGTGAGCGTCATCACGCGCAGGTAGAGCGCGTCGAGCGGCGAGAGGCGTTCGACGGTCGCGTAGAAGGCGGTGCCCGAGGCCAGGAGCGCGACGGTGAGGGCGAGCGTCGAGCGGAAGAGCGGGTCGCGCCACGCGCGCGCGATCGCGCGGAAGAACCGCGTCAGGGTGAGCAAGAACGAGAGCATGGCGCTTCTCCTCCGGGGTGGGGTTGCCGGAGGATACCCGGGTGCGAGCGGCGGCTCCGGTTGGTGGCATCCCGCACGCTCGTCGCGTTGGAGCGTCTCGCCTCGTGAGGGTTGAGGTGGCCACCGAACCCCCCGGACGTAGCATGAGGGGACGGCCGGGGGTCTCGCCGCACGGAGGGATGTGCCTCATGAGCACCAGGCAGCCGTTGGCCGACGCCGATCACCCCGCGATCCGAGACCTGGCGCGCGAACGGACGGAGGGCCGTCTCGAGCGGCGCGACCAGCTGGAGAGCCTCTTCTACTTCGTGCGGGACGAGATCCGCTTCGGTTTCCCCCGAAGTGGGACGAGGTCCGGGCATCCGAGACGCTCGGGTACCGGGTCGGGTACTGCACCACCAAGGCGACGCTCTTCCTGGCCCTGTGCAAGGCGGCGGGCATCCCCGCGCGCGTGCACACGGGGCTGATCTCGGTCGAGATCATGCGAGGCATCTTCCCCTCGTTCGCGTTCCGAGCCCTTCCCGCCGCGGGCGGACACGCGTGGCTGGAGGTCGAGTTGGACGGCGAGTGGAAGCCCATGGATTCGTACATCAACGACCGACGCTTCTACGACGGTGCGCTGAAGCGGCTCCTGGCCAGCGGCAGGACGACGGGCTTCTCGTTGTCGATGACGAAGGGTCCGACCAGTTGCGCGTTCAGCTTCGGCGAGAAGGGGTTCGTGCACATGGGCGCGGTCGTGGAGGACCACGGCATCTGGGAGGACGTCGCCGACTACATGGCGTCGCCGGCCTACGTTCGCATGAGCCGGATGCAGCAGTTGGTGTTCCCATGGATGGCCCGGATGAGCAACCGCACCATCGAAGCCATCCGAGGGTGATGAGCGCGCCGCCTAGACGCTATGGGTTGACGTAGGGGCCTCCACTCGCGTGGCCCGTGGGTTGCGGCCGGAGGAGGCCTTCCATCCGTAGAGCCACATACGTGAGGGAGGCCCTGATAAGAGAGCGGACGTACGTCGGTTTGGACGTCCACGCCCACGCGGTCGTCGGGGCAGCCCTCGACGGTGACACGGGCGAGGTCTTGCGGCGCCGTCTCGGCTCGAGCCCCGCGGAGGTCTTCGCGTGGATCCGAAGCCTGCCGGGTCCGGTCGCGGTGGCGTACGAGGCCGGCCCGACCGGCTTCACGCTCGCGCGGGCGCTCCGGGCGGGTGGCGTGCGCTGTGAGGTGCTCGCTCCCTCGAAGCTGCAGCGGCCCTTCGGTGAGCGCGTGAAGACCGACGCCCGCGACGCCCTGCACATCGCCAAGCTGCTGCGGCTGGACGAGATCGTCGCGGTCACGATCCCCAGCGAGTCTCAGAAGGCCGCACGCGATCTGGTGCGCGCCCGCGAGGACGCCCGGCGGCACCTGATGAGCGCCCGGCACCGCCTCGGGAAGCTGCTGTTGCGGCGCGGCATCGCGCACTCGGGCAAGACGACGTGGACGACCCGACATCACGACAGGTTGCGCCGGCTGCGCTTCGAGCTGCCTGGCTTGCTGGCCGCGTTCGACGCCGCGCACGAGGCGGTGGTCGCCGTTCACGACCGGCGCGATCGGTTGGATGAAGCGATCCTCGCCATCGCGGCCGGGAGCGAGTTCACGGGCGTCGCGCAGCACCTGTCGTGCTTGTGGGGCATCTCGACGCTCACGGCGTTCGCTCTGGCGGTCGAGATCGGCGACTGGTCGAGGCCGCGTGGCACCACCGGACGCGCTACACGCCCACCTCGCCGACCCTGCGCGCCCGCTGGGTGCTGGCGAGCCCGGAAGCGCGCGAACGCGCGCACCAGGGCAACCTGCGGCTCCACCGGCGTTGGCGGGCGTTCGAGGCGCGCGGCGAACGCAGGGTCGTCGCGAACGCAGCGGTCGCCCGCGAGCTCGCCGGTTGGTGCTGGTCGTTGGCGGTGATGGCGTCACGATCCGGCCCGCCTGATCCCGACCCCCTCCTGGCGCGATGGTGACGGCAGCGTCTTGGGGGCGATGCGCGAGTCCGCTATGAGCAGCCGCCCTCCGGCGGCCACGCTCGACCCTAGACCGCGACACGCCTCCTGCCGAACACGTCGTTCTGCGGTACCCAACCCGCGCAGATCAGACTGACAACGCGTCGAGAACCGACCCGCACGTCACCAAGGACCCCCATCAACGAAAGGGCTGTGACCCCGTACGAGTCGCAGCCCTTTCATGCCCACTTGACAAAGATCAACCCATGTCAGTTGAGTTCGGCGCGCAGCGGGTCGAAGAACTCGCGCCAGGCCAGCGCGCCGGGCGATGGCGGTTCCTGCACGCGGACGAGCGCCGGGGGGAGCCGCATCGGGACGGCGCGCGGCGGCGGCGCCCCGAAGGCCAGCAGACCGACCACGACGCTGGCCAGGAGCCGTCGTCGCAGGGCCGTCCGGACGTCTTCGGGCATCGCGCCTCCTGGCGACAGGGTACGCGATGCGGTGGGTGGGGCCGCCCGCCGGAGCACCGGGTCGGCATCGTGCTCGTCGGTGGGCTGCCTGCCCGTGGTGCGGCCGGTGGTGGTCGGGGCGCGGTTCCCCCGAGCGTCGCCCCTATGCTGGGGCGATGGAGGTGCCCTCGATGACGGACCATGGCCAAGCGAACGCGGTGGGTGGTGCGGAGCCGATCCGGCTCCCCGAACCGTCCCGGACGGGAACGCTCTCGCTCGAAGCGACCCTGGAGCGACGTCGCTCGCTGCGGGCGTTCGCCCCGGAGCCGCTCTCGATCCAGCAGATCGCTCAGCTCGCCTGGTCGGCGCAGGGCGTCACGGAGCCCGCGACCGGCTACCGCACGGCGCCGTCGGCGGGCGGCACGCTGCCGGTCGAGGTCGACCTGGTCGTGCACGGCGTGCCCGACCTGGAGGACGGCGTGTACCGGTACCTCCCCGCCGAGCACGCGCTGCGGCGGCGGCTGGCGGGGGATCGGCGCCGTGCCGTCGCCGACGCGACGCTCAACCAGGGGTTCGTCGCCGACGCGCCCGTGGTGCTGGCCCTCTCGAGCGTCGCCGCCCGGACGGCCGCGACGTTCGGCGGCTTCGCCGACCGCCTGATCGACATGGAGGTGGGGCACGTCGGGCAGAACGTCTCGCTGCAGGCGGTGGCGCTGGGGCTGGGTACCGTCGTGGTCGCCGGCCTCCGCGAGGCCGAGCTGGCGGCCGCCCTGGCCCTCGACGAGGGGGAGCGCCCGATCTACCTGATGCCGGTCGGACGGGCGGCGTAGCGGGTGGGTCCGGCGCCGGGCGCGCGCGGCGCGGCACCTGGATATGATTCGTGAAGTGGCA
>JARGGE010000659.1 GCA_029210865.1 Trueperaceae bacterium | reverse complement strand
GCGATGAGCAGCTGTCGCCGGTCCTGGGAGACGCGGCGGAGCTCGCCGTGCTCGAGTCGGCACGGTCTCTTGGCGACGACACGGAGCGCATGGCTCATGGGCGACCTCCGATGAGGAGCGGGGTGCGCTGACGAGCGCTGACCTCGATGCCGTCGGCCCTCGGCCGCATCAGCACGTCGTGGCTCTGGGCGCAGCGGTCACAGAGCGCGAAGACGAGGACGCCGTCGCGCCACAAGGTGGTGGTCTCGTCGAGGCCGGCGCGGCACCGACACATCCGGCAGGCGATGACGCCGCGCTCGGCGTCCAGCTGAGCCTGCTTGGCCCACGCGCGGGAGAGGTCATCTGGGCTCATCGCCGCCTCCGTCCTCGAACCAGGTGTCGAACTCCTCGCGGGGCACGGCGACGCGCTCGGTCTTGTCCTCGAGGTAGCGGCGAGCGAGGTCCACACGCTTGTCCGCGAGCCTAGCTTCCTCCGAGGCGAGCTCCTCGCGCAGCGTCAGCAGGCGTCGGACGTCGTCGAGGA
>JARGGE010000658.1 GCA_029210865.1 Trueperaceae bacterium | reverse complement strand
GTGGAAGGTGCTCGAGGACGGCACCGACGAGTTCGGCGCCATCGGCCATGGCTGGACCTACTCGGCGCACCCGATCGGCGCGGCGGCGGGGGTCGCGAACCTCGCATTGATCGACGATCTCGACCTGATCGGCAATGTCCGCCGGGTGGGGCCGGTGCTGCAGGCGGGCCTGCGCGAGGCGCTGGGCGGGCACGCGAATGTGGGCGACATCCGCGGCGAGGGCCTGCTGCTGGCGGTCGAGTTCGTCGAGGACCGCGAGGCGCGGCGCTTCTTCGACTCCGCCCGCAAGGTCGGGCCGCAAGTCGCCGCCGCCATGCTGCGTCGCGGCGTGATCGCCCGCGCCATCGCCGACACCCTCGCCCTCTGCCCCCCGATGATCATCAGCGAGGCCGAGATCGAGGAGCTGTTCGCGCCGATGGAGGCGGCCCTCGACGCCACCCACGCCTGGGCGCGCAAGGAAGGCCATCTCTGAGGGCCGGCGCGCGATGGGACGCTTTCCCGGCCTCGGCCCCGATGCGCGCGTG
>JARGGE010000657.1 GCA_029210865.1 Trueperaceae bacterium | reverse complement strand
GAGAAACTGGCCGCCGAGGTCGAGCGCCGCCACGGCTACCACGCGGTGCGCACGCCGCACCTGACCAAGGAAGACCTGTTCATCCGCTCCGGGCACCTGCCCTACTATGAAGAGAGCATGTACCCGCCGATGGAACTGGAAGGCGTGCGCTACTTCGTCAAGCCGATGAACTGCCCCTTCCACCACAAGATCTTTGCCAGCCAGATGCGCAGCTACCGCGACCTGCCGATCCGCCTGGGAGAGTACGGCACCTGCTACCGCTACGAGAAAAGCGGCGAGCTCTTCGGGCTGATGCGCGTGCGCTCGATGCAGATGAACGATGCCCACATCTACTGCTCCGAGGAAGATTTCGAGCAGGAATTCATGGATGTGATCGCCATCTACCGCGAATACTTCGAGATCTTCGATATCGATAAGTACGTCATGCGCCTTTCTCTCCATCACAAAGACGGCCTGGGCAAGAAATACGTGGACAACGAACGGCTGTGGCTCAAGACCGAGGATATGGTGCGCAAGGCGATGGACAAT
>JARGGE010000656.1 GCA_029210865.1 Trueperaceae bacterium | reverse complement strand
GGTAGGCGGCAAAGAAGATCACCAGCAACAGCTTGGCGAACTCTGGCGGCTGGAAGCCCACCGGACCAAGCCTGATCCAGAGCCGCGCACCGTAGACCTCGTGACCCGCCACCATGGTGAGCGCCAGCAGGGCGATGCCGCCGTGCACCGCCAGGCGCACGGCGAGCGGCGCGCGGCGCTCGAGCAGGCGCCACACCACGACGGCCGCGAGCCCGAGCCCGACCAACCACGCGGCCTCGGCGAGCAGGCCGACCGCGCCGCGACCGCGCAGCAGCGTCGCGGCGCCCGCGAGCAGGAGCAGGACGCCGGCGCGGCGGCCCGTCATGGGGCGACCCCGGCGCCAGTTCCCGGCGCCGCGCCCGCACCGGCGACGGGCAGCGGCAGTCGGGCGAGCAGCCGCGTCCCGGACCCGGGCGCGCTGATCACCTCGAGGCGCCCGCCCAGGTCGGCGAGCCGCTCGCGCATCGAGGTCAGGCCGAGGTGCCCTGCGAACGGTCCGGTGGGGTCGAAGCCGACGCCGTCGTCGGC
>JARGGE010000655.1 GCA_029210865.1 Trueperaceae bacterium | reverse complement strand
CCACGTCGGCGACCTCTTCACCGGAGCGCGACTGCAGCCCGCGCTTCACCTCGGCGCCGGGCATCACCTCGCGGAAGCGCCAGACCAGCTCGCGCTCGAAGGTGGCGCCCTTACGTCGCGACATGGCGCCTCCCATCACACCGTCTCCGCGTCCACGAAGCGCACCGGGATGCCACGGGCCTCGGCGCGTTCGATCTCGAGGCGCATGCCGGCGGTGATCGACTGCCCGTAGACCCGCACCTCGTCGCTGGCGTCGAGCAGCTCCAGGCACATCGCGAGGGCCTGCTCGCGCTCGGTCGCCTCGTCCATGAACTGCGGCAGGTAGAGCTGAGGCGCGACCGGCAGGTGACCGCCGGCCGAGAGCGCCTTGCAGATCTCCGTCACCCGCTCGACGTTCTCGGCGGGCGCGTTGCGGTACGGGTGGCAGACGTAGACCCGCCGCGTGCGAAAGCCCGGCACCTGGCGGCGCTTGTCGAGGCGAACCAGCTCGGCGGCGCAGTAGTGGAGCGCGTCGAGGACCTCGGCGAG
>JARGGE010000654.1 GCA_029210865.1 Trueperaceae bacterium | reverse complement strand
GCGAGGCGCGAACGGGCCGCCTCGAGCCCGAGCTCGGCCTGCGCCAGGCTCCGCCGGGCGGCGTCGCGCAGCCCCTCGGCGGCGCGCACTTCGTCGCGGGCGGCGGCGCCGGCGGCGAACAGGTCCTGGGCGACGGCCAGGTCGCGCTCGGCGTCCTCGACGCTGCGCACGGCGCGGAGCCGCTGGTCGTCCGCGCTGGCGACCGCGGCCTGCACGTCGAGGCGGTCGACGCCCTGCTGCGCGATGAGGCGCTCACGATCCGCGCGCGCGGAGGCGAGCGAGGCGCGCAGCGACGCCGCCTCGCGGTCGAGCGTGGCGGTGTCGAGCCGCGCGAGCACCTGGCCCTTCCGAACGCGCATGCCCTCCTCGACGTTGACCTCGACGACCTTGCCCGTCACTTTCGAGGAGACCGTCGCGCGGCGGCGCGCGGTGACGTAGCCCGACGCGTTGAGCACCGTGGAGCCCTCGCGGGTCGCCGTGCGCTCGACGGCCGTGGCGGCCCGGACGGTCTTGACGACGGGGCCGGCCAG
>JARGGE010000653.1 GCA_029210865.1 Trueperaceae bacterium | reverse complement strand
CGAAGGTCCTCGACCGGGTAGAGCCGCCCTGGGTGGTGTCGCGGGACGTGACGCGCCTCAACCAACGGGCCAAAGGCCGTGTGCGCGCGCCGCCGGCGCCGGTGGAACGCGTGGGGGAACGCGGTGGAACGCCTCGGGAACGCGTCGAATGTTCCACCGAATCCGAGTCAGAACAGGCAGTTACGACCCGTGTAACGCTGGGAACACTATTATTTCTAGAGGTACACACGAGACACGCAGCTTCGAACGGAGCCCAGAGCACAGCGCGTCCACCCAAGTGCGCGCACGGCGTGCCCTCCGCGCAGCAAAGCGTTCCCGCGTTCCACCGGAGGGCAAGTGCCCGTTTCAACTTATCTTTCTGCTCGCCAGAGGGCGTTCCACCAGGCGTTCCACGGCGTTCCGGTGGAACGCCTCTGGGCCCCGAGAAAAACTGAACGGATGGACACCCGAACGATTGACCGGGTGTCCGGGATCCGATAGATCGATCTGCTTGAGGAGGATCCGGTCACCGAAGAGCTGACCGACAAACA
>JARGGE010000652.1 GCA_029210865.1 Trueperaceae bacterium | reverse complement strand
AGGCTGATACCCATGGGTACTTCAACCAGTCCGGCGTTATTGATTTTGCCGACGAGCGAAAACACCTTCGTGCCCTTGCTCTGCTCGGTTCCGATTGAGGCGAACCAATCGGCTCCGTTATTGATGATGTGCCTGACGTTAGCCCAGGTTTCGACGTTGTTGATATTTGTCGGTTTGCCCATGTATCCCGAGTTGGCGGGGTAGGGCGGCCTCACCCGTGGTTCGGGCAACCTTCCTTCAAGCGAGTTCATAAGGCTCGTTTCCTCGCCGCAAACGAAGGCGCCGGCGCCGCGGTTGACCACGATGTCAAAGTCAAAACCGGTATCAAGAATATTTTCTCCGAGAAGACCATATTCCTTTGCCGCGTCGATGGCGATTCCGATTCTTCGTGTCGCAAGGGGATACTCGTCCCTTATGTATACGAACCCGGTGTTTGCGCCGATCGCGTAGGCGCCGATGCACATGCCTTCAACCACCGCGTGGGGATCGGATTCCACTACCGACCGGTCCATAAACGCCCCGGGGTCTCCCTCATCGGC
>JARGGE010000651.1 GCA_029210865.1 Trueperaceae bacterium | reverse complement strand
ATAATGGGCTCTTGGTGACATCCTGTCCTGCGAGAAGGTGTTTCGGATGAATCGGGGTCCCCCAGCTTTCGAGAGCCGGAGCATAGGGCTTCTCGTAAGTCACCCGAAAGGTGTAGGGGTCAGGGGTTTCGGCGCTGGCGACCTGGAGAAAATCTTCTGCGTAAGAGGTCGGCACATCCGGGTTGATATACATCTCGTAGGTAAACAACACATCAGCGCTGGTGAAGGGGCTCCCGTCGTGCCAGGTCACGCCCTTACGGAGATGGAAAGTAAAAGTCAGATTATCCTCGGAAATTTCCCAGGACTCGGCCAGCTCTCCTTCCAGACGAAGATCCTTGTCGTAACGAATCAGGCCATTGTAGACAAGGCCATTGATATCACTCGAAGCCGAATCTGATGAAAGCACCGGCAGCAGATTGTTCGGCTCGCCGATCGACGCCTCGATAAAGGTATCTCCATGCACCGGCTTTGCGGCATCACCTTCCGCGGGGACCACAGCCTGTTGCTGTTCACAGCCAGCGAGTACCGACAACAGCAGA
>JARGGE010000650.1 GCA_029210865.1 Trueperaceae bacterium | reverse complement strand
CGTCTGCCGCTCCAGCGCCTGCGCCGCCTCGACCCCCGCCTCGGCCGCGGCGAGCCGGACGAGGCGCCCCATCAGGTCGTCGATCGCGATCGTCCGGTCGCCGCGGTGGCGGTAGTGCCTCTCGACGTCGACCGCGATGCGCATCGCGTCGTCGGTCGGCACCCCGGCCGCCTGCAGCGCCTCGACCAGCGGCCCGATGGCGAAGGGAAACCGCTTGGTGCCCTCGACGACGCGGAGTTCGCGCCGCTTCATCGCGCCACCGCCAGCGCGGCAAGGCGGTCGAGCAGGTCCTTGACGACGCTGCCGGTCAGCCCCCACACCTCGCGCTCGGCGACGCGGTAGCGCGCCATCGAGCGGACGCGCCCCTCGCACTCGCGCTCCTCGAGCAGCGGTTGGGTGGCGAGGAGGGCCGCGAGCGGGAGCGTGAAGGCCTCCGCGACCTCGCCCGGGTCGAGCCGCAGCGGCGCCGGCCAGTCGACGCGCGCGACCACGGGCGTCGCGATGAGCGCGTAGGGCGAGGGTCGGTCGTCGAGCAGCCCCAGG
>JARGGE010000064.1 GCA_029210865.1 Trueperaceae bacterium | reverse complement strand
CGAATGCGCGCCTTCCCCTCTCCCGCGGCCCGAGCCGCTCCCCGCTCCAAGGCCGGCGCCTTCAACTCACGCACGCCCGCGTACACCGTCGTGCGCGAGACCCCTGCAGCCTCCGCCACCCGCGTAATGCCTCCCCGGCCGAGCGCCATCGCGTCCGACGCCAGACACAACCGCAACGACCGCTCGTCCAGCCGCCCGCTGAGCATCCGGTACTTGGCCCTCAAAGACTCGACATCCATACCAGACCAATATACTCAACACCCACCGTTCGTTCAAGTTATTCTGCATAGACTCCTTAGTGCGGAGCCTGGCGGCGAGGGTCGCTCAAGCCGCGTCGGGCGACACCCAGCGTGTGTGCCGAACCGGACGACCGAGATCGACCAGCTCGGGCACCGTCACGGACTGGAGCGCGCCACCGAGATCCCCCAACACGCGGTCGAGCGCGCGGGCGAGGGCCGCGCGCGGGCTGCTGGATCCCTCGTCGCTGTGCTGCGGCGCGTCGTGCAGCAGCACGATCGCCCCGGGTCGGATCGCGGCGCGCAGGTTCGCGGCGAGTTGGTCGGCGTCCGCATCGCGCCAATCGAACGCGTGGCCGCTCCAGAACACGACGTCGTGTCCGCACCTTCGCGCCGTCCACCAGCACGCGAGATCGAAGTGCCCGTAGGGCGGTCGGAGCAATCGTTGCGCGGACGGCCCGATGGCCTCGAGGCCGCCCATGATCGCCGCGCGTCGATCGCACCCGCTCAGGCCGGGCAACGAGCGGTGGTGGAGCGTGTGGTTCGCCACCGCGTGCCCGGTGGCAGCGACTCGGGCCACGATCTCCGGGTGGCTGCGGGCGGCCTCGCCGATCATGAAGAACGTGGCGCGTGCGCCGTGGCGCTCGAGGACGTCGAGGATCATCGGGGTCGTGCTCGGATGGGGGCCGTCGTCGAAGGTCAGGGCGAAGACCGGTTGGGCGGTATCGATGGCGACGGTGGCGCCGAAGGCACGGTCCCATGCCCGCCGGAGTGGGCGCCGCAGCGATCGGCGGATGCGATGGGTCAAGGACGGCGCCACGTGGCTTCCACCCGCCCAAGCACGATGCCGAGGCGGTTGGCGATCGACGAGAGCCGCTTCGCGCGCCGCACGCGATCCCGCGTGCCCAGCAACCGGAGGGTCTGCCGACCGAGGTAGACGAGGTCGTTGAGGATCGGGGCGCGCGCCATCCCGTGGTGGCGGTAGCGCACGTACAAGCGCCCGTTGTAGCGCCCGTACTCGAACGCCTGGCGCCGCGTGGCCGCATCGCTGGATCGGAAGCGGACGTGGAGCACCGCGCTCGGTTCGAAGTGCAGGTCGTAGCCGGCGAGCTGCAAGCGCCACGAGTAGTCGGTGTCCTGCAACCGGAACATGTCCTCGTCGAAGCCGCCCAGGGCCTCGTGCACGGCCGTGCGCACCGCCAGCCCCGAGCCGCCGGCGTGCGGCAGGAACGCCGCGTAGTTGTGGCGCCCGAGGCCCGTGTCTTGGGCGAGCGAGCGGCGCTGCCGCTGCTCCTCGCTGTTGAGCGCGACGGCGTCGAAGCGCGAGGCGACCGCGTCGTGTTCGTCCAGGGCCCGCACGATCGCGGCGAGCCAGTCGGGGGCGACGACGTCGTCCGCGTCCACGAACGCGACCTTGGGCGCGCGCGCTGCGCGAACACCGGCGTTGCGCGCGTGCGCGGCACCGCGTCGCTCGGCGGCGCGGAGCACGCGAAGGTCGAGCCGGTCGGCGTAGCTGCGCGCGATCTCGGCGGATCGGTCGGTCGAGCCGTTGTCGACGACCACCACCTCCCAGGGGCCGGCGAAGGTCTGTCCGGCGAGCGCGTCGAGCTGCTCGCCGAGGGTGGCCTCGGCGTCGAAGGTCGGCACGATCACCGTGATCTCGGACACGGGGACGGGGACGGGGCCGCTGGGGTCGGGCCTCATGCGCGCGTCCGCGAGCGCGTCTCGGGGTGCACGGGCGCTCGAACGCTCCTCAGCGCGCGTCGCTCGATCGCCTCCTCGTACCGGGTGACCAGGTCCAGGTTCAGGTGCGTCGTGTCGAACTCGGCCTCGACCTTCGCGCGGCCGGCGCGTGCCAGCGCGTCCCAGCGTTCGGGTGCCCCGAGCAACTCGATCAGATAGGCCGCGAGGCCCGCGGCGTCGCGCTCCTCGGCCAGGAAGCCGTTCACGCCGTGCTCGACGAGTTCCGGGATGCCCGAATGGCGTGTCGAGACCACGGGCAACCCCCGGGCCATCGCTTCCTTGAGCACCGTCGGGATGCCCTCCTCGTCCCCGCTCGCCGCCCGCACGCTGGGCGCCACGAGCGCGTGGGCCTGCGCCATCGCACGTGCGACGGCTTCCTGGGGCTGGGCGCCCGCGAAGCGCACGCGGTCGTCGAGCCCGAGCCGTGTGCACCGAGCGCGCAGGTCCGCGGCGAGCGGTCCGTCGCCGATGACCTCGAGCGAGGCGTCATGCCCCTGTTGGCGCAGCAGCGCGAGCGCCTCGAGCAGGTACACCGCCCCCTTCTTCTCGGAGAGGCGACCCACGAACAGGAGCCGCGCCGGCAGCACGGCGGCGGGCCGCGGCGCGAACGCGAAACGGGTGAGGTCGATGCCGTCGTGGTGCACGACCACGCGATCCGAGGGCACGCCGACGGCCATCAGCCGGCGGCGGAACTCGTCGCTCACCGGGAGGTGCAGGTCGCCATGCGCGAACAACGCCTGGAAACGTTCGGGGTTGGCCGGCACGTGGCGGGCCAGGTCCGCGCCACGGAAGGACGTGACGAGGGCAGCGTCGATCGCCCCGTGGCGCACGAGGCGCTCGCCCAGGATGCCCCACTGCCCGAAGTGGCAGTGCAGGACGTCGTAGCTACCGGCGCGCACGAACGAGACGGCCGTGTGGAACGGGACCAGGCTCATCGCCTCGCGGCCGTAGCGGACGACGTTCAACGCGTCGCGCGACGCTCGGTGCCAGCCGTCCGGAGTGGCGAGCAGCCGCGCCGCGGAGCGCAGCCGGTCCCAACGATCGGCAGGCACGGGCAGGTGGCGCAAGCGGCGGGCCAGCCCGTAGCGGACCACCTCCGGCGGCGCCGTGTCGAAGCGCTTGAGCGTGTCCGTGAAGAGGTCGACCTCGTGGCCCAGGTCGAGCATCCCGGTGATCTGCTCGAGGATGAAGGTGTTGGAGAGCTCCGGGAACGTCGGCAGCAGGTACGCGAGCCGGAGCGGACGCGGCATCATGCCGCTCGTTCCGCGCGCGACGCCCGTACGAGAGACCGAGCGCCCGCGAGGCGGCGAGCGAGCGCCGTGCGCACGGAGCGCCTCAGGGCGCGGGCCACGAACCGCCACGGCGCGTAGCTGCGGTCGAAGAGCTCGAACACCTCGCGGTACAGCTCGCGCCGCTCGTCCGCCGATTCGATGGCGCGGACGTACCGGTACGAGGTGATGGACAGGTACGGCGCGCCGGCGGCGCGCAGCCGCTGGGCGTCCGCCGGCATCTCCTCGATCAGCGTGTCGAGGAGGAACCTGGCGTCGCGCGCCCAGCGGCGCGCCGCGCCCGCGGCCGTGCGGCTGTTCGCGTGCCGGCGGAAGCTTCCGCCGGTCTCGGGAAGCGCATGGTAGCCGTGGCGCGCGACCAAGCGAACGATCGCCACGACGTCTTGGAAGAGGCCTTCCGGTGACTCGAAGCCGCCGACGTGCTGCAGCCGCTCGCGGTGGAACACCGTCGTGCACAGGTAGAAGGAGAAGCGCCGCGCGAACCAGCCGAGGAACAGCTCGGCGGCAGGGAGGCCGTCCGGCGGGGCCGCGACGGAACCTTGACGGTTCCCATCGGCGTCGATGAGCTCGACCGCCGCGAGGACGACGCCGACGTCGCCACCGCGGGCGACGGCCTCCATGGCGCGTTCGACGAACGTCGGTTCGAGCAGGTCGTCGTCGTGCAAGAGGACGAAGTAGCGTCCCCGTGCCATGTCGAGGCAGCTGTCGAAGTTCGCGGAGGCGCCGATGTTCCGCGGGTGCCGGTGGTATCGCACGCGGGGGTCGCGCACGCTGCGCATGAGGCGCTCGGTATCGTCCTCGGACGCGTTGTCGCAGACCAGGACCTCGAGCTCGGGGTACGTCTGGGCGAGCGCGCTCTCGAGCGATGCCGGGAAGGTGCTCGCCGCCCGGTTGTACGTCGAGATCCCGATGGTGACCAGCGGCCCTGCCCGCTGCGCGTCCTGGCTCATGCGCCCGGCTCCGTGGGCGCGCGTTCGCCCGCCCGCACCGCAGCCGCGGTACGCGTCCAGCGCTCGGCCTCCGGATCCCAACACTTGATGACGCGAGCAGGCGCGCCGACGGCGACGCATCCCTCTGGGACGTCGCCGGCCACGACGGAGTTGGCGCCGACGATCGCGTAGGCGCCGATGGTGACGCCCGGCAAGACCACCGCGTTCTGGCCGATCCACGCCCCGCGGCCGATGCGGACCGGGGCGACCCCGGCGATGCCCTGGTACTTGTAGGCCGTGTCTCCGCGCCCGGACGCATGGGTGCCGTCCGCGACGAACACGTTGGCCGCGAACATCACGTCGTCCTCGATCACGACGCGGTCGAACACCGTCACCTGAAGCGCCGCGGTCGCCGTCACGCGGTCGCCCAGGTGGAGCTCGGGCTCGAAGGACTGGGCCACGTGCCGCCCTTCGGGATGGCGCAACCAACCCCCTGGATACGCGGTCTGAACCGCCAGCACGGAGCTCGGTCCCAGCTTCACGTCGCGCCCGACGTGGATGCGGTCGGGGTTACGCAGCTCCCGCGGCAGACGCATCACGAAGCCCTGGGCTTCCGTGGCCAAGGTGGGTAGCGCGGCCTGCGCGATCTGATCGCGCGCGCGCTCGAGACGCACGCCGATCTTCACGGCGGTTCGCTGCAGCACGCGATCAAACAGACGGGGGGGGAAGGGTGCCGGCACGTCTCCTCCAAATCCATGGTTGGGGCCGCGGGTGGTTCCCGCGTCGACCCGAATGACCACAGCGTACCGTTCGTCCGCGGATGGCGCGTGACGTATTCGTGGCTGCGCGGCTGCCCGTTCGGTCACACCCGCCACGCGGCGGCGCCCGTATGCTGACCCGGACGGCCCAAGGGCCGATGCCGTGGTGACGATGATGGAGGCTCTGCGACCTCCTTCGTTCGAATGGTCATGGAGTTCGTGACGAGGAGTCGAGGATGAGCCCCAACCGCCGCCGGACCGTGGACGTGGCCGCGCGTGAAGAAGACGGCGCCCCGTCCCTGCGGACGGCGGTTTCGCGGATGTTGCGCCTCATGTCGGCCGACGAGCGGCGCCGGCTCTGGTGGATCACGCCGCTCATCACGCTGAACGCGCTGATCCAGGTGGTCGGCATCGCCTCGGTCATGCCGTTCTTGGCGCTCGTGGCCGACCCCACGGTGATCGACGAACAGCCGCTGTTGCGCGCCGCGTACGACCTGTTCCGCTTCGAGAACACGGTCGCCTTCATGGTGTTCACCGGGATCGTCGTGCTCGTCGTCTTGGTCGCCAGCAACGCGATGGCGGCGCTCACGCAGCTGTTGATGCTGCGCTTCTCGTGGCGCATGAACCACTCGTTGTCGGTGCGCGTGTTGCGGTCCTACCTGTACAAGCCCTACGTGTTCTTCTTGAACCAGAACACGTCCACGCTCGCCAAGAACATCCTGGGCGAGGTGCGTGAGGCCGTGTCCGGCTTCCTGGTCGCGGGCATGAACCTCGTCGCGCGGGTGATCGTCTCGACCGCGATCCTCGTCCTGCTCGTCCTCGTGGACCCCGTGCTCGCCTTGGTGACGTTCGCGTTCTTGGGCGTCGCGTACGGGGGCTTCTTCATGTTGGTCCAGCACAGCTTGTCGCGCGCGGGCTGGCTCCGGTCCAAGGCCGACCGCGAGCGCTTCAAGGCGGCCAGCGAAGCGCTCACCGGCATCAAGGAGATCAAGCTCCACGGCCTCGAGGAGCCGTTCCTGAAGCGCTACCGGGGACCGTCGCGACGCTACGCGCGCTACATGGCGCGGCATCAAGTGATCACCCAGATCCCGCGCTACGCGTTCGAGACGATCGCGTTCGGCGGCATGCTGGTCATCGTGCTCTTCACCCTGGCCCGCGGGTCCGGTCTGGCGGAGTTGCTGCCGACGCTCGGGGTCTACGCCTTCGCGTCGTACCGCTTGCTGCCCGCGCTCCAGGGCGTGTTCAGCTCGATGTCGGGGCTCAAGTTCAGCCTGGCCGCGGTCGACGTGCTGTATCAGGACCTCGGAGACGCGGCGAGCGCGCGCGCGGCGCCCAGCAGTGACCTGGCGCCGATGCCGGTGCGGGAGCGCATCGCGCTTCGTGACGTGACCTTCGCCTATCCCGGCGCGCGGCGCCCCGTGGTCCGGGACCTCGACCTCGAGATCCGCGCCAAGAGCACCGTCGCCTTCGTCGGCGCAACGGGCGCCGGCAAGACCACGATCGTCGACCTCCTGCTCGGGCTCCTGGCGCCGGACGCGGGGGCGCTGCTCGTCGATGGCACGGCCGTCGACGACACGAACCTCGGTGGTTGGCAGCAGAACCTGGGCTACGTCCCGCAAGAGATCTACCTGGCCGACGACACGGTGCTCGCGAACATCGCGTTCGGGGTACCGGAGGACAAGGTGGATCGGGCTGCCGTGGAGCGGGCGGCGCGCGACGCCAACATCCACGACTTCATCGTCTCGGAGTTGCCGCTCGGGTACGACACCGAGGTCGGGGAGCGCGGCGTGCGGCTCTCCGGCGGTCAGCGACAGCGGCTCGGGATCGCGCGGGCCTTGTTCCACGACCCGGACGTGCTGATCCTCGACGAGGCGACGAGCGCCCTCGACAACGTCACCGAGGAGAACATCTTCCATGCCGTGCGCACCTTGGGCCAACGCAAGACCGTGGTGATGATCGCGCACCGGCTGTCGACGGTCCGCGACTGCGACGTCATCTTCCTCCTGGACGAGGGGAAGATCGTCGCGCGCGGCACGTACGACCGGTTGCTGGAGACCAGCCCGCAGTTCCGCGCTCTGGCCCGCATCGACGTCGGGGAGCCCCACCACGCGACCGTCTGACGCCAGTGCCCGGCCGTGGCGGCGTCGGCCTCACCCGTCGCGGTCGCGTCGCTGGCGGCTGGCGCTCACGGTGGCGCCATGGCTCCTGGTGGTCGGGTGCTCCACGGTGCTCCCCCCCGCGCCGACCGTCACGGCGGTCGAGGTGGCGGCCCTGGCGCCGGTCGCGGCGGCCGAACTCGTGCTCGAGCGCCCGGCGAACGTCGTCGGCGTGAACGTGGCACCGCTCCGGGACGAGGTGTTGGTGCGCGCCTCCGTCGACGGGAACCTCATCCGCGTGGCGTGGCTCGCGGCCAGCGCGGCCTCTGGACTGCAGCTGCGGCTCGAGCTCGTGGCCACCGGGCCCGTGTCGAGCGTGCCCGACGTCCTGCACGGAGCGGCCTTCGCCTCCGCGTCCGGTGCGGACCAGGGGGCCACCGTGGTGTCGGTGCGTGCGACGGACGCGGCGGGCGCGGCGCCGACGGCGCCGCTCGGGGCCTCGAGCCGCGACCTGACCTCCAGTCCGTTGACGCTGCTGGGCTCGTTCGCGGCACGGCCTCTCGGCGACGTGGACGAGGACGGCCTGTTGGGCGTCCGCGACGCGTTGCTCGCCCTCGAGCGGCTCGCCGGCGGTGGCTGGAGCGACGCCGAGGCGTACCACGCCGACGTCACCGGCGACGACCTGATCGACGGCGGCGACTTGGCGCTGCTCGTGGAGCGCCTGGTGGACCTCGACCTTCCGGCTCGCTTGCAGGTCAAACCGACGGCGCTCTCCTTCGCCCAACTCGATCCCGATCATCCCGATGTCGGGGTGGTGCTCATCGGCAACCAAGGACGCCGCCCCTTCCCCGCGCTCACGTGGCAACCGCCGACGGGCGTGGTCGCGAGCGCGGCGGGCGGGATCCCGGGCCAATCGCAAGCGCTGGCGCTCGAGCTCCCGCGCGCCGCGCGCAAGGGTTGGCGCCCTGGTCGCCTGACGGTGTCGGACGGCGCCGGCGACCTGGGTAGCGTGCGCCTCGGTCACCTGGTGGTCCTCGTGCTGGGTCAGTCGAACGCGAGCGGGCGCGGCCAACCGGTCTGCTGCTGGCCCGAGACGTCGAACCCGTTCGTGCGCATGCTGGGCAACGACTACGTCTGGAAGAACGCCAGCGAGCCGCTCGATACCAACGAGCCCTCGCAGCGCGACTACATAAGCGAGGACATGCTCTTCAAGTACTCCCTGGGTACGCGGCTGGGGCACCTGCTCTGGACCCACACCGGCTTCCCGGCCTACCTGATCCCGGGGGCGAAGTTCGCCTCGCGCGTCGCGGAGTGGTGGCCGGGCGCGACCGGGCTCGAGCAGAACACGCTCTTCGGCTCGGCGAACTTCCGCGCCCAGGTCTCCGCCGGCCTCGCGACCAACCCCGTCGTCGGCCAGGCGGTGCCGTCCGAGGGCGGGCCGGTGAGCGTGATCGTCTGGTACCAGGGTGAGTCCGATGGGGGCACGGCGTCCCTCCGAGACGCCTACGTGGGCAGCACGAACACCGTGATGGACGCCTACGACGCGGAGCTCGGGGTGCCGATCGTCTACGTGCAGCTCGCCTCGCATTACGCAGCGCAGAACAACCTTGAGCAGCACGTCATCGCGGAGTGGCAACGGCGCATGGAGACGGGATCGGGCTACGGAGAGGAGGCGCGGCCGAACTTCCACATGGTCGTCGCCTTCGACCTCCCGCGCTCGGACGAGATCCACCTCAGCGCCTTCGGACAGCGCGTCCTGGCCGAACGGGTCGAGCTCGCCGTGCGCGAGCACGTGCTCGATGAGCCCGTCGACGGCACGGGTCCTAGGCTGGTCGCGCTTCGCCGCGCTGTTCTCACCCCCCGCGTCATCGACATCGAGACGACCCGGGTCCTGGCCGACCATGCCTTGACTACGAGCTACTTCCGCGTCTTCGACGGCGACCCGGGTCGCATCGACGACGCGGGCTACGGGACCAACGTCCTGCCGATCGCGTCGGTCGCACGGCATCCGAGCGACCCCACCAGCGTCCGGATCACGCTCGCCGCGACGCCCGCAGGCATCCCGTTCGTCAGGTACATGGCGCCGCCAGCGCTGCCGTACGAGCCGACGGCGTGGGAGACCGTTGCCGCCGGGGTGGTCCGGGCCGCCGAGGGGGGCTTGCCCTTGCCGGCCTTCGGCCCGTTGGCGGCGGTTGACTGAACCACCGCGGCGGCGACCGACGTGGCCGGCGGGCGGCGCGCGAGGACCGCGCACGGTCAGGCCGGGGGTCGCCAGGTGGGTTCGACCTGAGGTGCGATGACCCGCGAGGTCCAATCGTCGTCGAAGAACTGGTCGACGAAGCGCCGCGCCAGCGGCTCCGGGTAGACCCCGGTCCGCACGAGTGGCCAGCGCGCGAGCGTCTCGGCGTGCCAGGCACGAGCTTGGCCGTCCACGAAGTGCACGCGCACCTTCGGCACGCCGAGCGCCGACAGCACGGCGACGCGATGAAAGCCCACCCGCACCACGAAGCGGTAGTCCGCTCCCCGCAGGAGGAAGTAGCCCTGCACGCCGCCGTTCTCGTCGACGTCGAACGGTTCCCGGTGCAGTTCGTCCCACAGGTGGGTCAGACGCCCGAACTCGAGACGCCCCTTGGCCGCGCTCACCGGGCCGAAGCCTTGGTGGCCATGGGACGGGTCCAGGCCCGCCTCACCCATCGGCGCCACCAAGGCCGCGTCCCACGGCAGGACGGGCTCCACCTCGCACGGTTGGAGATGCGCGAGCGACGCATCCTCGTTCGTGGCGACGACCTCGGGGGGGAAGAAGAGCTCGAGGAGCGTCGCAGGCTGGAACCGCTCGTAGTAGCTGCGGAGGATCGACGTCTCGTACGTCACGTCGCCGCCAAGGTCGCGGTACTGCCTGAGGGTCGCTGTGAACGGATGCCAGCGCTGCGGGTCGTACGAAGCGCCGTGTGGGTACACGCACGCCGCGGCCGGTACGTCGAAGAGCACCTGGCCATGGAGGTGCACGGCATCCGGGGGACAAGCGACGGCGCTCGTCGCGACGGGGCGGCCGTCGTGACCTTGCCGATGGCCACCCAGTACGCGATGAATCGCGTGGCGCACGTGCCGGAAGTCGACGCGGGACAACGGTCACCTCCCTCGCGCGCGGCGCGTCGGTCTGGGACCGCGCAGGCATCCGATCGACGTTAGGGCGGGCTGCGCACGCCGCGCACCGGATCTGTCCGTGCCACCATTGAAGCATGAGCCCTCATCGCGCGTATGTGCCGGCCTCGTCGGAGGCCCTATCCGCACGTGCTCGACAGGTGAGCGTTTGGGCGTGTAGGGCCGTCGTCGTCGTGGCGTTGAGTGCGTTGTCGGCCTGCACCCC
>JARGGE010000649.1 GCA_029210865.1 Trueperaceae bacterium | reverse complement strand
GGAGGACCTCGTGGTGGTCGGTGCGCCAGTGCAGCCAGGGTTCGACGGACCGCGACTGACCCGCACTCGCGGTCGCGTGTTTTCCAAGGCGGCCGGCAACGTCGAGGCTGCTGGAACGTGGGGCTACACCGAGGACGACGGCACGCCGCAAGGCCGCACCCCGGCCGAAATCCGCCGCGCCTGCATGCTGCTGGTCCTGCGCTGGCTGTCGCCCCTAGGCACCGACGACGCTGAGGCTCGCAACCGCTGGAGGATCATCGAGGAGCGCACCCGCGACCAGAGCTACAAGCTGGACCGCGTCTCGGGTGGTGGCAGCACCTTCACCGGCGACCCCGACATCGACGCCATCGTCGCCCGCTACCGGCGACCGCCCGGACTGGGGGCTGCGTGATGCGTGGCCGCCTCATCTTCCCGTTTCTGGCCGAGCTTCACCGTCTCGACACGGCGGGCACGGCCACGACTGATTCGGACGGTACCGGGCCGCTCACCTCCGGCTACGACCCGGACTTCAAGGAGCCGGTGGGCGTCGACTCGAACGACGAC
>JARGGE010000648.1 GCA_029210865.1 Trueperaceae bacterium | reverse complement strand
CAAGGCAGTGTTCGACGCCATCGCGGACTTCGTGATCAAGCTCCTGCGCAAGATCCCCGACGCGCTCTTGCCCGCGAGCCTCGAGCGCCTGAAGCGATCGCCGCTCTCGACCGAGGTCCGCACCGAGGACAGCTTCGCCGCGATCGGCGGCACCGAGAGCACGGCGGCGCGCTCGGAGGCGGCCACGTCCGCGATGCCGGCGGCCGCTGATGCAGCCGGACGGACCAACGACTTCGCGCAGCTCGAGGCGAACATGATGGCGTTTGCCAACGCGCAGGCGCAGCGGCAGGGCCAGGCACCGCCATTCCAGATCAACGTCCAGGTCGACGGCGAGACAATCGCCCGGGCCAACCACCGAGCCGATCGCGACGTCGCGACGCGCTCCTTCTCGCCGGTGCCGGCGTACTGAGGACCAATGGGGATCGAGCTCGCCATGGTCAGGCCTCCACGCTGCGTGCTGGTGAACGTCACCAGCGGCGAGTCGATGGAGTGCCTGTTCAACCCGACGCAGCTCACCGAGAAGGTCCAGGTCAACTGGAGCCGC
>JARGGE010000647.1 GCA_029210865.1 Trueperaceae bacterium | reverse complement strand
AAGAAGCTCATCGACACCATCATCAGCGTCAACGAGTCAGCACGGCGGCAGATCGAGACGCGCATCGACGAGCTCGGGCGCGCGATGGGAAAGCACGAGATGCGCCTCGTGGAGTTGGAGCGCACCCTGAACGGCCTCGACGACCTGCAGTCCCAGGGACGCTGGGTGAGTGGGGCGCTGAAGACCTTCGACACCGTCTGGGACGTAATGTCGCCGGCAAACCGCCTGCGCCTCATCGAGGCCGTGGTGAAGAAGGTGATCGTCAACGAGCCCGCGAACGAGGTCACCGTGATGCTGAACGACCTCGGCGCGCTCGAGCGGGACGACGACCCCGCGGACGAGCCCGCCGCAGAGCAGCCGGCACTCGCACCCCCCGCGGTGGAGGCCAGCCCATGAGCAACGAAGCCGCGACCACCACCGAGTCCGACGAGAAGAAGGACGGCGACACCCTCGTGTTCAAGGGCCACCTCTTCCGCAAACGCCGCGGCCGAGGCTACGTCTTCACCGAGAAGCCCCCGGAGCCAAAGCCCATCCACGAACACGTGCGAC
>JARGGE010000646.1 GCA_029210865.1 Trueperaceae bacterium | reverse complement strand
CCTCAGCTTGCCCGCGGACTGCCTCGGCGACCTTCGCCAGTTGCCCCCCTATCTGAGGGCCCGCAACGGTCACTAACACGGTTGCTGCGCAGGCGGGGTGACGCACCGCGTGGATGTGGGTGCATCCACGCGGAATACACGGTACTGTCTTCCCGATAGCCTGGAGACACCTGGGAGGAACGACTATGCAGCCCGCCGTGAGGATGTCGCACGTGACCAAGAGTTTCGGGTCCGTTCGCGCCGTCGAAGATGTCTCCTTCGAAGTCTTCCCGGGTGAGATCTTCGGTCTGCTCGGACCGAACGGCGCGGGCAAGACCACCACGCTGCGCTCCATCGCGCGGATGGACAGCCCGCAGGTCACGCATGGCGAAATCTGGCTCGATCACCAGCCGCTGCACTTGATGAAAAGCCATGAGGCGGCGGTGGCGGGCATCGGCCTTGTGCCCGAGGACCGGCGCATCATTCCCGGCCTGACGGTCGAGGAAAACCTGCAACTGGCGCAGATCGCGCCGCCCATCGGCTGGACGCTCGATCGTCTTTACGAGCTGTTC